>CAIWTC010000497.1 GCA_903915485.1 uncultured Ignavibacteriales bacterium
AATACAGTTTCTGCAAACTGTAAAGTTAGAATCAGTGATTATGCGGACGGAAGTCCTGTTGATGCGAGTGATACTTCATTCACTATTACTGCTCAACCGGTAATTCATTTAACAAGTCCTAACGGTGGTGAAAGAGTTTCTGCAGGCAGCAGTTATACTATTCTTTGGACAAGTAGCGGACAATCTATTGCCAACTGCAAAATTGAATTGTCGATTGACGGTGGAGCAAATTACTCAACTTTAATTACTTCCATTACACCAAATAGCGGTAACTATACTTGGAGTCCTGTACCAACTGTAAGTTCATCTACATGTAAAATCAGAGTTAGCGATGCAGCAAGTGCGACCACATCTGATGTATCAGATAGTAATTTTGTTATCAATGTTGTTGCCCCTCAGACTGTTGCAGTTACTGCACCTAACGGCGGAGAGAGTTTAGTTGCCGGCGGTAATGTCGCAATTACATGGACAAGCAGCGGTGTAACTAATATCGGATTAGATTATACTACTAATAACGGTGTAAGTTGGACAAATATCGTTGCCAACATTCCAAGCAACGGATACTATCTCTGGAATCCGATTCCAAATGTATTATCAACCAACTGCAAGGTTAGAGTCTATGATGCACTCGATACTCTTCCTGTTGCTCAGAGCACAAATTCATTTACTATTTTAAGTGCACCATCGCTTATAGTAGTAGCCCCGAACGGCGGCGAGCAATTAATCGCCGGTTCAACCAAAAATATTATATGGACTTCATCAAATGTAGTAACAGTTAGAATTCAACTTAGCACAAACAATGGTGCAAGTTGGAGTACAATCGCTGATTCATTACCAAGCAGCGGATTATATGCCTGGACTGTTCCTGTGCTTTCTTCCAGTTTGTGTAAGATTAAAATCAGCGAGCATTCTACGGGAATCCCTAAGGATGAATCAGATAATACTTTTGTATTATTGACATCAGTTCCGCAAACAATATCGGTTACTGCCCCTGTTGGAGGAGAATCGTTATCACCCGGAACCAGTTTTGCCATCAAATGGGTAAGCAGTGCAATTGACAGTGTTCACATTGAAGTTTCCACTAACAACGGCGTAAGCTGGAGTGAAGTGGTTGCAAAAACTCCAAGTAACGGCGTTTATATTTGGTCACCTGTCCCCGCTTTGAATTCCACTAACTGCATAGTTAGAGTAAGTGATGCAAAAGACGGCGACCCATCAGCTATCAGCACACAGGTATTCTCTGTTATCTCACAGCCTGTACTGAAAGTTACCTCACCTAACGGCGGTGAAAAAATATTATCCGGAACTTCCCGAAATATTACATGGTCGACCGCATACACAACACCTAATCGTCCGGCAACGGGAATTAGTCTGAATAGAAACATTACTAATTCGATATATGACATATCAAATGTCAAACTTGAATTAAGTACCGACGAAGGAATTAACTGGATTGTAGTTTCCAATAGCACTCCAAATACCGGAACATACCAATGGAATCCTGTCCCGAATGTTAATTCGTCATTGTGCAGAATCAGAGTGTCAGATGTTGTAATACCTTCATTGAGTGATATTTCTGACAGTAACTTTGTTATATATAATCAGGCAGTTCAATCAATAATCGTGAACACTCCAAAAGGCGGAGAAGCCTTAAGTTCAGGATCATCTTATGATATCACCTGGACAAGTTCTGCAGTGTCTGCAGTTAACATTGAGTTGTCAACGAATAACGGTGTTAACTGGAGCACAATAACTAATAATATTGCAAGCAATGGATACTATCATTGGAGCCCGATTCCAAATGTATCTTCAACAAACTGTAAGGTGCGTATTTCAGATGCACTTGACAGCATACCATTTGCATTTAGTGCTTCAACATTCAGCATTTTACCTGCTCCTACATTAAAGGTAATTTCACCTCTTGGAGGAGAAAGTTATACCGGAGGTCAACTGGTCAATGTTCTATGGAACTCTACAAACCTTTCTGCTGTAAGAATTGAATTAACCACCAACAATGGTGCTTCATGGACAACAGTTTTGGATAGTGCTGAAAGCAATGGAATTTATTTGTGGACAGTACCTTCAATTAATTCAATGCTGTGTAAAATCAGAATCAGTGAACGAAGCGCCGGAAATCCTTCAGCAGTTTCTGATAATGCATTTACTATAAGCACTCAAACAGTCCAAACTGTTAAAGTAAACTATCCGAAAGGCGGAGAAATATTCCCTTCAGGTTCAAGCCAAACAATTACTTGGAACAGTGCGGGTATTGACTCTGTCAAAATTGAATACACAACAGACAACGGTGTGAATTGGACAACCCTTGTAAGCAAAACTCACAGTAATGGATTTTATCAGTGGAATCCTATACCAAGTCTATATTCAACAAACTGCAAAATCCGCGTTAGTGATGCGACTGACGGAAACCCATACGCTGTAAGCGATAATGTTTTCACAATTTCTCCTAACCCGACAATTGTTGTAGTTAAACCTAATGGCGGCGAGGTTTGGGCAACGGGTTCAACGCAAACCATTCAATGGTCATCATCATTGCTTCAGAAAGTTAAAATTCAACTTACAACTGATGGCGGTGCATCATGGCAAGTGGTTTCTGACAGCACAGTCAGCAATGGTTCATTTGGATGGACTGTACCAAGCATCAATTCATCATTATGCAAAATCAAAATCCAGGACATCACAAATGGTTTAACAAGTGATGAATCAGATTTGATGTTTACAGTTTCTAATCAGATTTCGCAAAATCTTTCAATGACATCTCCGAATGGCGGCGAGATTTGGGAAGCAACTTCTTCGCATCACATTACCTGGACATCAAGCGCTATCAACAAAGCTAAAATTGAGTACACTACCAATAATGGTATTTCATGGACAACTATTACTGACAGCGTTGAAAGTAACGGTTTGTATTCATGGAATCCAATACCAAATGTATCCTCAACATTGTGTAAAGTAAGAATAAGTGATGCCTCAGATGGAACACCTTCTGTATCAAGTGCAACAACTTTTACGATTAATCCAAAGAAGTCAATATTGGTTTCGTATCCTAACGGAAATGAAAACTTGACTTCAGGAACAAACTATAACATAACCTGGACATCAAGTGGAGTTCAATATGTTAATATAGAATATAGAATCGGCAATTCTTCAGGATGGGTTGTGATAACTCAAAATGCTCCTGACAACGGAACATATTCATGGAGCCCATCGATTGCGGCTTCGGGATACAAAGTTAGAGTTTCTGATGCATCCTTGAATGCAAGCACTGCAGATGAATCTGATGGTACTTTCACAGTGCTTCCTGAGCCTTCAATTACCGTTCTTACTCCGATTGAGGGAATTTCATTACAGTCCGGTTCACTTTATGATATCCGATGGAACTCGATTAATATAACCGCGGTTAAAATTGAACTCTCAACAAATAACGGGGCGAGTTGGTCATCTATTACTGATTCGACTGTCAGTACCGGTATTTATCAGTGGACTGTTCCAAATATTTATTCCGCACTTTGCAAAATCAGAGTCAGCAATCAAGCCGGCGGACTTCCTGCTGTGTCATCGCAAGGCACATTTATAATTTATAATACTCAACCGCAGTCAATCAGAGTAACTGCTCCGAACAGCGGTGAAAAATATCCGATAGGCACTGCACAAAATATCACCTGGAATAGTCAAGGGATAAATAATGTAAAGATTGAGTACAGTTCCGATAACGGAATTAACTGGAATGTTATTACTGCATCAACACCAAGCAGCGGTTTCTATCAGTGGAATCCAGTTCCTGCTTCTCTTTCTTCGAATTGCAAGCTGAGAATCAGTGAAGCAGTCACAGGAAACCCATATGACTTAAGCGATTCAACTTTCAGCATTATCCCTCAAGGAACAATTAAAGTGCTGAAACCTAGCGGCGGTGAAGTATTCATTTCCGGTACAACTGAAAACATTCAGTGGTCATCACAGAATATTACGAATGTAACTATTGAATACTCACAGGATAACGGTGCTTCATGGAACACAATTGCTGCAAATATCCCAAGTACAGGGTTATACAGTTGGTCAAATATTCCGGTTGTTAATTCGGACCAATGCAGATTAAAAATCAAGAATGCAGTTAACGGTATTCCTTATGATACTTCTGCGACTAACTTCTCGATTGTGCAGTCGAAGCAGATGCGGGTTGTATTCCCTAATTCTAAGACAGATGTTATTTCACAGGATACAACATTCATGTGGTATTCAGTCGGTGTGAAAAAAGTAAACTTATGGCTTTCACTTGACAATGGATTAAACTGGTCCAGATTTGATTCAAATGTTACATCTACAGGTGCTTATCAATTCACATTGCCTCTAGGAGTGAAGTCATCACTTGCTAGATTCAAAGTTGTGGATTCTGCTGATGCAACTGTATATGACATCAGTGACCAGCCATTTGTAATTGGGTTCACACCTCCGGGCAAAGTTGAAACCATAGAAAATACGGGCGAAAATAAGTCCGTTATTAAATGGAGCGGAGCAGTCGGATATCGTTCTGCACTTCAATATTCAACCAATGGAACTGATTGGATAGATATTGAGGAAGTGTTATTCACTAAAGACATAGCTGCGAAATTGACTTCGTTTGGAAATGATAGCAGGAATTTAAAATTCAGAGTTAATACGAAATCAAAAGGATTGCTCTCGGAAGTAAAACTATTTGAGTAATCGGTTGTTATTTCTTTATACGGGAAGTATTTCATGGTAGTCATTAAATCTGACTTGCTGTGTTCACAACCGGAAATAATTTTTGGATTCAGCACAAGAAATAGAGAGGAGTATAATACTCCTCCCTATTATTTTAACCTATCCCTATCGGTAGGTGATGACAGGGACAGAGTACTTGAGAACAGAGTTCAATTTGCCAAGCGCCTGGGATTGACCTGGGAGCAAGTGGCTCTTCAAAAGCAAATTCACAGCGATATCGTAAACTATGTGGATAGCCCAGGATACAACGGCGAGAGTGACGCAATCGTTACCGACAAATATGAAGTAGGGTTAGCCGCAAGTTCGGGTGACTGCTGCACAATATATTTGTATGACAAAAAGCATCAAGTTATCTCCGCAGTTCACTCAGGATGGAGAGGAACTCAGAAAAAAATATTAGAAAAAACTTTGTCATTCATCAGTGAAAGATGGAACTCTGAAGGTCAGGATATTTTTGCTTATATTGCACCCTCAATTACACAAAACAACTACGAAATCGGGATGGATGTCGCCAAACTCTTCCCTGATAAATACATAAATAATGAAAGCGATAAACTTTTCTTGGACATTACCTCAATCAATAAAGATATGCTGCTTAATTTTGGCATTCCATCTTCCCAGATAGAAGTCTCTCCCCTTTGCTCATATAAGGAAGAGGCATTACTGCATTCTTACCGCCGTGACGGTCAAGTCTCAGGCCGTGCTTACGGGATTATTTGCATGAGGCGACCGAATGTCTGAGCGATTTAAGATTACTTCAGTTTATATAATGATTTGTTTAATATGGGGAACAACTTGGTTTGCAATAAAGGCAGGACTAGACTCATTCCCTCCGTTCTTCTCTGCCTCAATGAGATTTGCAGTTGCAAGTGTAGTATTTGCACTGATAATTTACATTCGCAAATATCCTGTCCCGATGAGCAAAACATCAATTAAGTTTTATTTGTTTATGGGTATCTGCTCTTATGTAATTCCCTTCGGTATGATTTATTGGGCAGAGCAGGTTATTCCTTCCGGGTTAGCCTCAGTGATATTTACTATTTACCCTTTTGCAGTAATCATTTTTTCGCGAATGATGATTCGCGGATTTGAAATTGCACCTTACAAAATATTTGGAATGTTCGTAGGGCTCGGCGGTATAGTTTTAATTTTTGCAGGTACTTTCAAGTTAGAACTTTCAAAGCAATTGATTGGAATGACCGCTGCTGTTCTTAATGCAGTTATTCAGGCGTTTGTACTCGTTACTATTAAGAAGCGCGGCAAGGACCTGCACCCCGTAACTATGAACTTTCTGCCAATGGTCATTGGGAGCATAGGTTTATTTATAATTGCATTATTCACCGAAAACATTCACGCTTCAAAATTTACGGGGGTTGGAATTTTTACGGTTTTTTATTTGGGAGTTTTGGGTTCAGTTGTTACTTTTACTTCATATTATTGGCTGCTTAATAAAATAAATATACTCCTGCTGGCAGTTGTTTCATTTATCACCCCTGTGGTTGCGCTTTATACCGGATGGTTGTTGGGGAATGAGAAATTGGATTCACATCAAATGATTGGCAGCATCGTGGCATTAGCCGGGGTGTTATTCGCCAGTCTTCCTGAGCCAAGACTATTGCGAAAAAGATTAAGAAAGGTTTAACGCTTTGCAAAATATTATCAGAATAAAGGGGATTTCTTTTTATGCCTATCATGGAGTTTTTAAGCAAGAACAAAATATGGGCGGGAAGTTTGAAGCGGATTTAGATATCTCAACTGATTTCACTTATGCAGCAGCTAAAGATGCTCTGCAATATACAATCGATTATGAGAAAATATATAAAATAATTATAGGCTTATCGGAACATAAGAAGTATCACTTAATTGAATCTCTTGCCGTTATTATTGTTGATACACTCTTGGCAGAATTTGACAACATCAAACAAGTAACTATCCGGCTTCGAAAGAAAAACCCTCCAATAGGCGGTGTGGTTGATTCTGTAGAAGTTGAAGTAACTAAAAACCGAAACGAACAATAGCAGAGTTAATGCCTACCAGTCAGTCTATTGCATATATCGGGCTCGGGTCAAACATATCTCCAAGAGAGAAATATTTGTCTTCAGCAATCAAAGCTCTCACGACTAATAATACAATCGAATTAATCAACTATTCATCTGTTTATGAATCTGCCCCTTCGGGTGGTGCAGCCACCGGGAATTTTCTTAATATTGTTGCAGAAATTCGAACATTTTTATCGGCAAAAGAGTTATTTTTGTTTTTGAAAACTCTGGAAGTTGACCTCGGCAGAATAAACCGTGGACGGTGGTCTGACCGTGAAATAGATTTGGACATCTTACTATTCGGTAAGGATTGTTATTCTGATGATGACTTAGAAATTCCGCATCCAAGAATTTGTGAACGCGACTTTGTTCTGGTCCCATTACTTGAAATAAACCCGCTACTGTCAAGTCCAATTGACCAAACGGCGTATATTACTAAATTAGAAAATCTTGCAGAGAAAACCATAATTAGAAAATTAGATAAAATATTTTTAGATAACTGACAACATGGACGAATTAAAATACATAGCGATTGAAGGTGTGATAGGATCAGGGAAAACTTCATTAGCAAAGAAAATAGCGGCTAAACTGGAAGCAAATATATTGCTTGAGCAATTTGAATTAAACCCTTTTCTTAAAGACTTTTATAGGGACAGAGGAAGATTTGCTTTTCAAACTCAGATGTTTTTTCTTGTTAACCGTTTTAAGCAGCAGCAGGAAATATTTCAGGAAAATATTTTCAGCGACACATTAGTGTCTGATTATTTATTCGACAAGGATAAAATATTCGCATACCTTAATCTTACAAAAGAAGAGTTAAAATTATATCAGTCACTTTTCCCGATATTTTCAACAAAAATCAGGAAACCTGACTTGGTGATTTATCTTCAATCCAATGTTGACAGATTAGTTTACAACATTAAACACCGCAAACGCGAAATTGAGACATATATAACCAGGCAGTATTTGGAAGAACTTTCGGAAGCGTACAATATTTTCTTTTTTAAGTATGATGCTACTCCACTTCTCATTATCGATACTACTGAACTGGATTTTATTAACAGTAAAACTGACCTTGAAGAAATATTCAAACAGATATTCAGGGAAGACAGAGCAAAAACAGAATATTATATTCCTGAGCGGAGGAGATTAATATGAAAAGTCTTTTCCTCTGGGGTATATTGTTCTATTTATTTTATCGCATTTATAATTTCTTTTCTAGAATATCGGTTGCTCTTAAGAATACAGAGAAGTCTCAGCAGTCAACAAGTCAACCTACTGAAGAGAAGAAAAGCTATAACAAAACCGATGTTATTGATGTTGAGTATACTGAGATAAAAGACGATAAAAGGAGTTAACCAACTTGGCTAACAGGTTGTTCTCCGCTTTCCTGCTCGGGATATTTAGATATTTTTTTTCAGTTAAATCAATCTCCAAACCAGGCCCCATTAACCCAAAGTCGATTTTGGTTGTACGGCAGCATAATCAATTAGGGGATATGCTCGTTGGTTCATCCTTACTTACTGCACTGAAGGAGAATTATCCCGATGCTAAAATCACATTCATCGCCTCGCCTCAAAACGCCGCCGCACTTGAGAATAATAGGCTAATCGACTCACTCTTTATCTATAACAAAAAATTATTATTATCATTTAAGTACATCAAATCTTTTTGGACTGTTTTGAGAACTCGGTATGATTTATGCCTCTCCCCTGCTACAGTTTCGATTTCTTTTACAAATGATTTTTTAGCCCGCTTGTCCAAATCAAAACTACGAATCGGTGTTGCCGAACTTGATGGCAAGAAGAATAAGTATGATTTCTTTTTTAATATTGGTGTTACGATAAACGCGGATAACACAAACACAAAGCATATTGCTGAAAAAATTCTTGCAATACTTATACCTCTGAATATCACAACCGCCAACTTATTCCCACGGATATTTCCGAGCGATTCAGATAATTCAATTGCCTCGGATTTTCTACAGAACGCAAACAGACCTCCTGATTCATTAGTAATTGGGATTCATGCGGGTGCGGGCAAACCACCAAACAGATGGAATGCCGAAAACTTTATCAGTTTAATTAAACTCCTGATTGAAAATTTTAATGCATTTATTTATTTGACCGCAAGCGATGCTGATATGGATATAATAAACAATATTCAATCAGCCTTTAAGGATGAGCCGAAACCGGTTTTTTTGAATAAATCAATTGGGAGCGTTGCCGCCTTAATTTCAAAGAGTGATTTATTCATCACAAACGATACCGGTATTATGCATGTGGCAGCATCGACAAACACAAAACAAATTTCTTTGTTCGGTCCAACAAACCCCAAAGAGTGGACTCCGACTGGAGTTAATAAGCATTACCTAAATAATGGGGGAAGCATAAATATAATCTCCGTCAGCGAAGTTTACAATTTAGCGAAACAACTTTTAAGAAAGGACATACAGTGAGTACTAGGTTCGGAATATTAGACATTGGGTCAAATACTTTTCATTTTGTTATCGTTGAAGTAAATTCGCAAAAACAAATCAGAACATTATTCAGATTTCGTAATGTTCTTCGCTTAGGCGATTTTCATACCGGGAGTGGATATTTGATTTCTGAGAGTCACATTTCTGAATCAATAGAAATTATCCGGAAATGTCAAGAAATAGCCAAAGAGTTTTCGACTGAAGTTATAGCGTTTGCTACTAGTGCTGTAAGAGAATCCTTAAATAGCGAGGAATTTAGGAAGGCTATTAAAAAGCAAACCGGAGTAAAAATTCGCATTCTTGAAGGCGATGAAGAAGCTTCTCTTATATACCGCGCTATCTCAAGACAATTTAGAGATTTCCCGAATCCATTAATAGCAATAGATATTGGCGGCGGAAGCACTGAAGTTATCATCGGAGAAGGTTCCAAAATTCTTGAACTTCATAGTTTTAGATTGGGAACAGTGAGAATGAAAGAGATGTTTCTTGATGATTCACAATCTTTTGTTGATGCAATTCCACTAATGCAGGACTATATTGAGCACACGCTTTCAAATGCACCAAGAACGGGCATCAAATCTAAAAACATGTATATCGCAACGGGCTCTTCGGGAATAATCAGAACAATTATGGGAGTTTCGGCAAGGATTAATAAACCATTGTTTTTTTCGGAGATGCAAAAAGTCACACTTACTGACTTAAAATCAATATTCGAACAGGCATTGACTTGTGCTAACATAAACGAATTAACAACTAAATTTGATTTGAAACAGACTAAAGCGGATGTTCTTATCTCAGGTTTGTTAATACTAAGAGATATTTTATTTTACTTAAAGATTGATGAAATTGTAGTATCAGACTGCGGTGTGCGTGAAGGGGTTGTTCTGGAACTGATTGGAGAGTAAAATTAAAAGTTAGTTTTGGTTAAGAAACTAATTATACACCGAACAACCAAAACATCAACAAAGCAAACCCTTCCCTTAACTTATACATAATATCATGATTCCCGCTGAGTTTAATCTCGGCGGCAAATGTCGGGATGGTTAAATTATAAAACTTAGCAACTTCATCAATCCGGGGAGCATGATAATTATCTGAGATGAGCGCAACTTTTGTGTACTTATGCTTCTCGAGTAAATCATTTTTTACAAATCGTATTTGCTCTGAAGTTGAAGTTGATTTTTCTTCCAAGGGTAAAAAGATACTATCAGGAAGAGCGTAACTGTCAAGATACTTCCTTGCTACTTTTGCCTCTGTCTGTTCCCCTGGTGCATTTGCTCCAGTTAACTGAATCTTTTGAATCGTTTTGTTTTGGTATAATTCAATTACTTTTTGTAACCGGGCAACCAGCACAGGACTTGGTTTATTCTGAGGCCATACAGCAGCACCGAAAACTAATCCCACTTCATACTTATCTTCTGAATATTTTTCCTCATTATTACGGTACAGCGACTGATGTATCAATACTGCCCCAAGTCCTATCGCTAAAATAAACCCGCAATAGACGAATGCCCGGAATAGTATTTTTGAAGTCCTACCAGAAATTAGGAAAGCGCAGTATAAGAATATCATCAACTGAGTAATTTGGAAAGTTAAAAAGAAGGCACCGACGAATAAACGCCTGGCAGGCTGTTCAAAAAGATACATGGTTGGAAATGGAACGGGAAACATAATAAATATTTTCCCCAAAGAAATACCTATGACTCCAATAATGAGCAACCGCATAAACACTTTATAATATGCAAAAAACACTGATGATTTTTGAATCCGTAAAAAGAGGAGACTCAAAAACACCAAACCGCATGTAATTAAATTTATCATATTACCGGTATATTGCCACTTAAAAGACATCACCGATAAGTCCTGATTATGGTATTTAATCAGAATCAATAAACCCAAACTAATTATTTGAAGTAGAAATAATTTTATAAAGAATTTTGTGAAGAAGCCTGTTTTTTTAGCCATCTATCTAATAGTTAATAATAATTATACAAAGATAATTATAAGGTTGGTAAGATAAAACAAGGGGGGCAACATATTTTTATGAAAAAGCCTCCAACTTAAGGAAGGAGGCTCATTCATAAATATTTATTAGTATTTAGCTGGTCTTTTTGCCTTTGACTGCTTTATCAGTTTTTTTGATATATTTTTCAGGGTTCTTCATAAATTTGGCGGTGCATTTATTGCAGCAGAGTCCATAAGCCTTGTCCTTATACTGAACCACGATTGTTGGGTCAATTTCTTCGCCTGAAACCGGGCAAACTTTATTAACGGCAACTGCTTTTTTATCAGCTAATTTTGCTTTATCCTGAGCAAAAGTTGCTGATGATAGCCCAACTAACACGAACATTAAAGCGATATAAATTATATTTTTCATGACTTCCTTTAGTATTATTGATTCATTAAATGTAATTATTTAATAGTACTAAATTATAACCAAGCAATTTTTTGCAACCCATCCAACTTTGCCATCGCTAAGTCGGATTTTATACCAGTCAGATTCAACCTCATCAATTTTGACCTTTAATCCTTCGTGGATGACAAAAACATCTTTCTCAGAATTAGAAGGCGCAAACTTAGCTTGCACTATTAGGTTAGTAATCACTGCCCAATCCTTTTTTGTATCTGACTTATACCTGAAAGTAATAAGTACTATTGAGGATATAACAATAAGAAGGACTGATACAGTTCCAATTAGGAATAACTTTCGAAGTCTCGTGGAGGATGCGTATATAAACAGATATACCAGAATCGCAAAAACGAATAATGATATCATTAATAAGTAAGTCCATCCGTCAGCAGATAAAAATAAAACTAACGAGTTCAGCCAAGTATAAAGGAAAAACTGCGGTGTTGGAGAAATATTATCCTTCAGGCGAGCACGGGTAATTTTTAAGTTGAATAACACATCCTCATCAGAGGGAGACAGACTCAGCGCCCGTTCGTAGTTCAGCACTGCATAACCCAATCTACCCTGCTTGAAATAAGCATTGCCAGTATTGTAATAAAGTTCTGAACTGCAAAAACCACTAGCCAAAACTGAATCATATTTTTCAATCGCCAACTGAAAGTTTCCGCTCTTATATGCGTTATTCCCGTCAGATATTGTAGAGTTACCTGCCAGGCAAAGCGCAGTTAAAAAAAGAAAAGATAATAATAGTCTCACTTCATACCTCTTTTCTTTTCCAACAACTCTGCCTCAATATCAATAATTAATTTGATTGACTTGCTATATAGTCCCTGCATCCCCTGCCGTTTATCTTCAACGGGAGCGAATCTTGCAAACTCACACTCATCCAAAGCACTGCGCAAGCTTAATATTGTTTCAGATTTCATAGTTTTAATTTCTACAGTATCAAATATTCTGTCTCTCGAAAGTTCAGCTTTGGGAATTGAAAACTTGTCTTCCAAATAACCAAATAGCGAACTTGATATGACAGTGTAGAATTGATCAACTTGTTCAAGCTTTAATGTTTTTTCGGCTGCTTTCAGTTTTGACTTTGCAAGCTTTTCTGCTTTTCGAGTTTTAAGAGAAGTTAAATCACTCAACAAAAGAGTTTCTCTTCGTTTATAAAATAGAAGACCTGCAACTGCAAATACCGGCGCTAACAGCAGCATCCAAGTAAATGGCTTGTAAATTGAATATCCACCAATACTCTGAAGACTAGGTTCTTTGGTCTTAATGTATCGAATATCCTGATTCAATAAAACAACATCTTCCTTGCCAGAGTTGGCAGTTACATTTGCAAACTGACCTTCACCTTTTTCTACTTCAACCATAAACGACTGCGATGTCAGAGTTTCGTATGATTTCTTTTTAGTATCATAGTAACTAAACTTTAAGGGCGGAATTTCAACTTTTCCTTCGCTTCTAGGCACGAGCAGATAATCGAAAGTTTTCTTTCCGGTGATTCCTGCAGCGCGGTTGATGTCCATATTTGTTTTGGGGTCAAACTTATCTACACTTGCAGGAAGATTGATTTCCGGGGCCTCAACTAACTGAATGTTTCCACTACCTGAAATAGTTATTTTCATAGTGAGTGGGTCATGCTGCTTAACTTTTTGCTTATCTATCGAGACATCCATTTTGTATGAGCCGACGGCATTTGTAAAATTTGCAGGCTTTTTATCATCAGGAAGCGCAGATGCATTAATCTTAACAGTATTTGACACTGCCTCGAACTCGACCAATTCTTGCTGCTGAAAAAATGGGTCATTAAAGAAGTCATCAAAAAAGCCCTGACTCTTTCTCTTTTTTTCAATTGCAACTTTTAACTTTAGCTTAAAGGGGGTAACATCTAAAGCACCAGACTGCGATGGGAACAGTGCTACTTTTTTTAGAACAACGGCGCTAAACACTTTCCCGTTATAGTTTTCTCGTTGAAGATTCAAGACCTGCGGGGTACTTATTTCTTCAGCCCAAAATCCTTTATAGCTTGGGAGTTTACTTATTTGCGGTTGCGCGATCTGCATTCTTGTAAAAAGCTTATATGTGACAATTATTTGTTCTCCGACCAAGGCAGAACTTTTATCAGCGCTTGCAATTATGAAACAATTTTCTGACAACTGTGAGGTTGAGACCTGATTACTAGTAGTTCCGCTACTCTTTGCATTACCACCTGCATTACCTTTATTTGAAGACTCAACAACTTCTATTGTGAAAGGGGCAGTCTTAAAAGTCTGTGAGCCCAAATTTATTGATGCGCTTCCTATTGTAAATTTTCCCTTACTTGTTGCCGCTAGTGTATAGACAAGGCTTTGTGAAGCCGAAGTTCTTCCGTTAACCACCTGGAAAGAAGACGACTGAAATGGTCCGTTAGCACGGAAATCCTTAAAACTAGGGGGCTGAAAACCTGTTGCGTTGCCGACATTACTTCCTGAAAGAACAAAAGATAATTGAAACTGCTCACCTACAGAAACAACTTTCGACGATACCTCAACAGTAAACGACTGGGCAAGAATATCCGATGAAGCACCTGAGAAGAATAGCAAAGCACAAACAATCAGGAAAGAATTTATGTTAACCCACAGTAACTTAAAACTCATATCACCAATCCTTCTCTGTTTTTACGCTCACTGCGGCGCGCTTGCGGGATTTTTTCTGCAAGTCTTTTTCATTCTGATTGAAAGCTTTCAGCATCTGTTCTGCCTGCTGCTTGTCTATTTTAGGCTTAGAATTTTGCTGCTGCTTTTTATCATCTTTTTTCTGGTCGTCTTTGTTGTCCTGCTTCTTATCGTCCTTTTTCTTATCATCTTTCTTTTTATCGTCGTTCTTATTCTGCTTTTTGTCGTCTTTCTTCTTATCGTCTTTTTTATTCTGGTCTTTATTGTTTTTGTTCTTATCATCTTTTTTCTGTTTAGCCAAGGCAACAGAAAGATTGTATTTAGTCTCATCATCATTAGGCTTTATGCGCAATGACTTTTTATATGCATCGATACTTTTATCAATTTCATTTGCCTTTAACAGCGAATTACCATAATTGTGATATGCGCTTGCCAACTCATCTTTTGACTTTGCGAGGTCTATTGATTTTTGGAAAGCTTGAGCTGATTCTTTGTATTTCCCCTGCTTATATTGAGAAGTACCCAAATCAAATGCACCCGTAAACTTTGTTGAATCAGCGTTTACACCTTTTTGGAAATTACTTTCTGCAGTTGGATAATTTCCTTTATTGTACTGATTTACACCATCATTTATAGATTCATGATACGATTGCGAAAATGCTGTAAGTGATAGCAGTACTATAAGAATACTTAGATAACTTTTCATTCTTATACTAACCCTCCTTAACTTTCATAGCAATCAATATTTTATTAAACCAAAGTGAACTCTTATCTGACATAAAGAATTCCAATAACAGAAGCAGAAATGCGGGTATCAATAAATAATAAAATTTATCATCATAATTTGTAATCATTTTGGTCCCATAGTCACTCTTCTCAATGTTATTCAAATCATTAAATATTAATTTTAATTCCTCGCCTACAGGGGAAGATAAATAATATTTTCCACCGCTTTCATCAGCTAATTTTTTAAGAATAGCTTGGTCAAGTTTTGTAAGTATGACGCTGCCGTTCCGGTCTTTTTTGTAATCCACTTGATTACCTGAGTTATCGTATACAGGAATCGGGGCTCCTGCAGGAGTTGCCATGCCAATCGCGTAGATTGCTATTCCTTTGGATTTAATTTCATTGAGCGATGCTTCTATATCACCCTCGTGGTCTTCGCCATCAGTGATAATTATTATAACTTTTTTGGTTTTTGTAGTATCATTAAAAGATTTTGTTGCCAGATTAAGCGCCGAAGCCAAAGCAGTACCGGGTTCAGGGACAGAATTGACATCCGTTGCCTCAAGGAATAAGTTTGCTGCTGAATAGTCAGAGGTCATGGGGAACTGAACATACGCTGCTCCGGCAAAAACTACCAAGGCAACCCTATCTCCTTTTAACCCGTTAAGTAGTTGAGATATTTCCCTTTTAGCTAATTCTAACCTATTAGGTTTTAAGTCTTCAGCCTTCATACTTTTGGAAACATCAAGACATATTACTGCATCAATTCCTTTAAGTTTAACTTCCTCTATTCTTGTTCCAATCTGTGGATTCGCGATAGCAATTATTAAACATGAAAGTACTATTAAAAGCAGTCCGACTTTAGTTCTCTCCTTGAAAAAACTTTTTTCTCCGATTAAATTTTTCAGTCCTTCCCCTTGAGCTATTTTAGCTAATGTTTTTTTCTTCCAAATAAAAAGCAGAGTTAAAAACCCAGCCAAGACTGGAATAATAAAAAGCAGGTAAAGGTATTCTCTATGTGCAAACTGAATCATATAAAATCAATCATTATGGGAGTTTTCGTAAATAGAATTGAGAAAATAGAAGCTCCAACAATAGGAGTATTGCCGCTGCCATAGCCCATGGATAGAATAATTCCTTTTTAGATTTATAAGTGGTTGATTCGATTTTTGTTCTTTCGAGACCGTCAATTTCTTTATATATTTCACTCAAGCGAGTGTTGCTTGTTGCTCTATAATATTTACCGCCTGTTTCATCAGCAATTTTATTAAGCAGTGCCTCGTCGATTTCAACTTTCATCTTTTGATATGAAATACCAAAAGGAGTTTGAACTGGATATGGGGCTTCTCCCATTGTACCAATGCCGATTGTGTAAACTCTTATACCATAAGTTTTAGCCAACTCTGAAGCTGTTTGCGGGTCAATTTCTCCGGCATTATTAACTCCGTCTGTGAGCAAAATAATAACTTTAGATTTAACTTTGCTGTCTTTTAAACGATTTATACTATTCGCCAATGCATTTCCGATTGCAGTACCGTCTTCAATCATTCCATTACTGACATCCATCAATAAATCTGTGAGTACATGATAATCAACAGTCAATGGACATTGCGTGAAAGCCTCTTTGGAAAAAACAACTAAACCAATTCTATCATTGCGGCGACCTTCAATAAACTGCTTTGTTAAATCCTTTGCTGCTTCAATTCTATTCGGCTTAAAATCGGCCGCGAGCATACTTCCGGAAATATCCAATGCCATAGCAATATCAATACCTTCAGTATAAATATTTTCATCACTCCGGAAAGATTGAGGGCGCGCCAAAGCAATTGAGATAAGCAGCACTACCAAACATCGAAGAATCAGCGGGGCAGTAACAAGTTTTTCTTTCAATGATTTTGGCGTGTTTGCAATCAAGTCAAATCTCGAGAACAACATTGAAGACGAGGAGTTTGTATTTCTTGACTTATGCCAAATCAGCATTACCGGAATTAATAATATCAATAACAGGGCATAAGGATACGCTATATAATATTCGTAGAGTTTCATGATTTGCTTTCTTCCACCCTCTCCCTGCTTTTTGAACTCTCAACAATCATGGATGCTACTTCAATCATTCTTGAATTTGTTTCCAATGAAGGGATATGCTTTGCGAACTTAACCATATCTGCCAAAGCGAAAAACTCATCAACAAGGTGACACACATCGGGGTTGACACCTCTGACAGACAACTCTGCGATAGTCTCATTCGATGTAAGTTTTAAGGCTATTATCCCGAACTGCCGTTCAAAATAAATTCTGATAATTTCAGTTATTTCAGTGTGGTATTCTTTAATTTTTCCTTTTTGCCATAACTGTTTGGCATCCAATTCTTTAATTCTTTTATACGCCTCCTCGGATGCGGTCAGGGCTTTTACCTTTACCGGAACGGGCTTTGCGTAATATTTACGATATATGAAATAAGCAACTGCCCCAAGAACCAATATCAAAACAATTACCCAGATATACCAGTTCTTCTTAACTTTTTCAATTACAGTTTCTACTTTTTCAGAAAGAGGACTCTTGACATCTTTTATTTCTGCGGTAGTATCAACAGCAAGTCTGGAGACTTTCAAATCGATTGAATTTGAAATTGCATATCGCGCTACTGAGTCACCTGCGATTTGATATGGTATAGAAAAAGATTTAGAATAATTATTCACGGAATCATATACCGAAATATCATATGAATAAACTTCCTTTACGGAACCGTCTTTCTGTGCCAATGTCCTGGTTGTGTCCTGATTTATCACCTCGAATGGAGTCAATGAATCAGTTATGTCCGGGAACATAATACGGGTGGTCTGCGAATGTGAAATTTCAAATTTTAATTTTATTAAATCGCCAATTCGATAATGTGCAGAGTCAGTCGATACTTGAACCTTTACATCCTGTCCGAATAATGAAAAGCATAGTAATAAAGAAAGGAATAGTAATTTTCTTACCATCGCTTAGCCCTCTGCTTAAAGAACCTGACTAATGGTTTGAGATATGCAAATTCATCAGTTAGGTCAGGAGTTGTGAGCCAAACACCGTCAGAGTTGCTAGATGAAAAGACCCTTTGAAGTCCCTTCACTTTTAAGGAGGCAGCGTAGTTAAAACTTTTCTGAAAAACATAATCGGAAACATCCAGGAATCGCTGCTCTCCCGTTTCGGGATTTCTGAATTGGATTAGTCCAGCCTTTGGGAAGTTATGCTCCATTTCATCATTGACTACAATATTAATCAAATCATGTTTGCGGGAAACAACTTTTAAGATTTGTTCAAACCCTTCATCGATAAAATCTGAAATTAAAAATACAATGCTCTTTCTCTTTACAGCGGAGTTAAAGTATTCAAGTGCTTGTTTGATATTTGTTTTTTTATTCTCAGGACGGAAGTCTAAAATATCTCGAATAATTCTCAAGACATGAGTTTTCTTTTTTCTTGGAGGAATGAACATCTCAATTTTGTCAGTAAAAAGAATGCAACCAACTTTGTCATTATTCTTCAATGCTGAGAAAGCAATAATCGCGCTTAGTTCCGCCGCAATATCCATTTTAGATTTTGCCTTAGTTCCAAACTCCTGTGAACCGCTCATATCAACGAGCAGGATAACCGTGAGTTCGCGCTCTTCCTCGAAGACTTTGACAAACGGATGCCCGAACCTTGCGGTAACATTCCAATCAATATTACGAATGTCATCGCCAAGTGTATATTCACGAACCTCGGAGAACTCCATTCCTCTTCCCTTGAATACAGAATGATATTCTCCCGAGAATATTTGATTCACAAGTCCACGGGTTGCTATTTCAAGCTGATGAACTTTTTTCAGTAATTCTGAAGATCTCATTTTATCTTTTAGGGTGATTCAATAGTGTTTAAGATGTCCTGAATGATGTGCTCAGATGTTTTCTCTTCTGCTTCAGCCTCGTAGGTTGGAGCAATACGATGTCTTAAAATATCAAAGGCAAGTACTCTTACATCTTCAGGGATTACATATCCTCTTCTGCGAATAAAAGCAAGTGCTCTTACACCCATGCCTAAACTTATGGTAGCACGGGGAGAAGCACCGTATGCAATCAACTGCTCTAAATGCCCAAGTCCGTACTTTGCAGGCTCTCTGGATGCCAAAACAATATTAAGTATATACTGCTCGATTTTTTCATCCATGTAAACTTCTTTAACCAACTGACGGCCTTTCATGATATCCTGTATGGAAATCACTTGGTTGATACTTCCTTCAGTAGGGTTCAAGTTTTGGCGCATTATTTTCAGTTCCTCGTCACGGGTAGGATAAGAAATTTTTACTTTAAGCATAAACCTATCTACTTGAGCTTCCGGCAGCGGATAAGTTCCTTCTTGCTCAATAGGGTTCTGAGTAGCCATAACTAAAAATGGTTCGTCGAGGAAAAATGTCTGGTCACCGATTGTGACTTGTCTTTCCTGCATTGATTCAAGCAGTGCGCTTTGCACTTTTGCAGGGGCGCGGTTAATTTCATCTGCTAAAATAAAATTCGAAAAGATAGGACCCTTCCTTATATGGAATGCTCCATCTTTCTGATTGTAAATTTGAGTTCCTATTAAATCTGCCGGAAGCAAATCAGGAGTAAATTGAATTCTTTGAAATTTCGCCTTCATTGTTTGAGCCAATGATTTTATGGCAAGTGTTTTAGCTAATCCCGGCACTCCTTCCAACAGAACATGTCCGTTACAAAGAAGTCCAATTGCAAGTCGCTCGAGCATGACCTTCTGTCCCACAATCTGCTTACCGATTTCGCTGAACATCAAATCAATGAACGCACTCTCTTGCTGTATCTTTTCATTTAGTGTGCTGATATCCACTTATTTTCCTCAATTAATTTTTAACTAATATTTTTTTTAGACGCAAAACTTTTATAAAAAGTTGCGGAGAATTTGTTGAATAAATAAAATTTTTCTGTGCTGATTCGATTACTTATTATTGGAATTGAGACTATTAAATCCCTTTGTGGTTTCTTCTGCACAAGAGAATTATTTGATTGCAGAAAGTAATCAAATCTATAAATTGATTTCGACTCAAACCATATCTATTATGGAACTTTTTGAAATATGCAGATAGAAAGTCAACAAGTCTGCACTATATTCTAAAATGCAAATCTCTATTTGTTACCGTAAAGTTCTACTTCAACCAGCTCACAAATAATATGTGCAGCGGTGATATGACCTTCTTGAATCCTCTGAGTATTGCCTGAAGGAATAACCACAGGAACATCTGCCTCAGCTAATATCTTCCCGCCTGTTCCGCCAAGAAATGCAACAACTTTCATCTGCTTTGATTTTGCCATTGCGATTGCCTTGATAACATTAGGCGAGTTTCCTGAAGTTGAAATTGCAAGCAGAACATCTCCCGCGTTTCCAAGTCCTTCGACATTACGGGCAAAAACATTTTCATAACCTATATCATTTCCACCGGCAGTTAAATTAGAAGAGTCTGTTGTAAGCGCAATAGCAGGCAAGGCCGGTCTTTGAATGTTATGACTTAATCTTATCATAAATTCGGCAGCAATATGCTGGCAGTCCGCCGCGCTTCCTCCATTACCACATAGAAGAAGTTTGTGTCCGCTTTTGTATGAATCCGTAATAATCTTTGCTGCTTCAAGAATACTGTCCTTGCAAGCGGTTTTCATTTTCAATTTTGTTTCTGCGCTTTCATCAAGTGAAAGATTTAAAAATTCAATTTTGTCCATAAATATTTCTGTTATCATTTTGATTTATAATGAATCGCTGAAGAAAATTCCTTAAGCAGTTTCCAATTTTCTGATTGCTCGAAATAATTCCCGGTAACAATAATCTTTGCTCCTGCTTCCACCATTTTAGCAGCCGTTTCAGGAGTTTTTATTCCGCCGCCGGCAATTACAGGGACAGCACATGCTTTAGATACCGCAGTAATCATTTCAAAAGGAACATGCTCTTTAGCCCCGCTTCCTGCCTCAAGATAAATAAGCTTCATTCCCAGATATTCCCCCGCCAATGCTGTTGCGACTGCAATTTCAGGTTTTTCTCTTGGGATAGGCTGACTTCCGCTGATATATTCTGCAGTAGTTCTTTTTGATGATTCTATCAGCATATATCCTGTTGCCACAGGTTCAATTTTCATTTGCCTGATTATCGGGGACGCAATGACATGCTTCCCTATCAAATGCTCAGCATTTCTGCCGCTAATTAGCGAAATAAACAGAACGGCATCCGCTTTAGCTGAAAGCTGATTTACACTTCCGGGGAATAATACGCAGGGAAGAGTTGAATGTTTCTTTATCAGTTCAAGACAGTTGTCCAAATTGCCATTAATAAGCAGACTACCGCCAACGAGCAATGCATCAACTTTTGCTTCGCTACAATGCCGCAGAAAAACTTCAGCGTTTTCTTCTGAAAATTTATCCGGGTCAATCAAGACGAGATACGCCGCGCCCTGCTGTTCAATTTTATCTATTAGATAGTTGTATACTGTCATTTATTTGAAAGATTAAACCTTAAATATATTCAATTTGTGCTTAAAAAAAAACGATTGTCCATAAAACAAAACAAAAATCGGCTAGCAATTTTTGATGTTTTTCGAAACCTACGGACATTAGACTCCGATAGCCCCTAAATATTTAATTTCCCCGGATTTTTGTTTATTCTAAGAACCAAAATAATGTTTTGATTTATTATCTTTTGTAGATAATTTACATTCGTGATGCTGTTAAATTAGACAAGTTCGATTTTGCATTATTTAAGATATGACCAAACCATTTTGTAACACCTAAAAGAGTATATGAGCGAACAATTTACTATTCTTGTTATTGATGACGATAAGACCACCCGGCTTTTCCTGAAAC
>CAIWTC010000498.1 GCA_903915485.1 uncultured Ignavibacteriales bacterium
ATCATGGGAGGATAGAAGTTAAAAGCGAAATTGGTAAAGGAAGTATATTCACATTATTATTCCCAAAATATGAGGAAGTTGTATGAAAAAAATTTTTGTAATTGAAGATGATGCAGCAATTTCGAAAGGCTTATGTATTGCTCTGCGTGAGGATGGCTTTGATGTTGATTCGGAATCAGATGGACTGAAAGCTTATAAAAAAGTGTTAGCCGCTAGTTATGATATAATTCTCTTAGATATAATGCTTCCATCAAAAAATGGAATAGATATTTGTCGTGACTTGCGGAAAGAGGATGTTATGGTTCCAATCATAATGCTTACAAGCAAAAAGGAAGAAATTGATAAAGTCCTCGGTTTAGAGATAGGTGCAGATGACTATGTAACAAAACCATTTAGCGTACGCGAATTATCAGCACGAATAAAAGCAATTTTGCGCAGGGCCGAAAAAGTCAAATCTACTGAAATAGAAGAGGTGGCGTTTGCAGACATTAAAATTAATTTCAAGCGGCATGAAATATTCAAGAAGAAGAAAGAAGTGAAACTATCTTCAACTGAATTCAGTATGCTTCACTTCTTTATAAATCATGAGGGGGAAGTAATCACAAGAGAAAAATTACTTGATGAAGTATGGGGCTATGAGAATTATCCAACCACAAGGACGGTGGATAATTTTATTCTATCTCTAAGAAAACATTTAGAGGATGATCCTTCTAATCCGAAACACTTCATAACTCTGCATAAGACCGGGTATAAATTTGTGAAGTAATACTAAAGTTTACTAATACAATGACAGAAACCTCACCCTGTCCCTCTTCTTACTAAAGGAGAGAGTAAAACTTATCATAGGTTTTAATATTGTCATAATCCAATTCAATCCGGAGTATCTTTTTGAATAACTTCAAAATAAGTTAACTCCACCCCACACCATCCCTAGCCACATACACTTATTCTTAGTAGTCTTTAAGTACTATATTTCTTTTACAATCCCTTGACAATTCCGTGACAAGTACCGATTTCTGAAAAAGTAATTTTACATCAGAAATTTAATTACAATGTTTAACTAACTTAGAAAGGTACTACAATGAAATCGCACAAAATTCTCTCGACGCTTCTGCTAAGCTTTATGCTTATGTTATTCATGGGTCAGGAAGTAAATGCTCAGGGCAGCAATGACAATACTCCCGTTAAATTTGTTTCAAAAAATCTTGCCGGTCCCCGTTTAGGTTTTACTTATGTTCCCGGATCCGGTGAACTTGTAAAAAAACTTAAAGATAATAAAATCGGCCCATTCATTAGTCAATTCGGCTGGCATTTTGAATCCCAGATAGTCCCCGAAACTGAAGGTCCAAGTTTCCTCGTAGAATTTGTTCCGTTGGTTGCAGGAGTCGAATTTGGTCAATTTATTCCAAGTGCTACACTGGCAATGGGGATTCGTTTCCCAAACGGTATTGAATTTGGTATGGGTCCTAACTTAATGGCTTCTTCAGCAGGTGTAGTTTCAGCTTTAACTATTGCAGTAGGAAAGAGTTACAATTTCGGCGGCGTAAGTATTCCGCTTAATTTGGCTTTCTCGACTAATCCTAAAGGCAACCGCGTAAGCTTCATTTTCGGTTACGCTATTGACAAAACATCAAATAAATAATATATTTAATAAAGAATTGGAGTTGGATATGAAAACAATGATTTTAACTATCGCAATATGCTTGTTAAGCATCGGTTCACTTTTATCTCAGGATGTGATAACAATTGTTCATGTAAATGATACTCATTCTTACCTGGCACCTTTGGGCCCAAGAGATGCAAATCTAAAAGGAACACTTGGAGGAATTGCAAGAGCGGCTACTATAATTGGAAAGTATAAGGAAAGTGGTCCGAATATATTAGCCTTGCACGCCGGAGATGTGTTTATGGGTGATATGTTTTTCAATAAATATTTTGGTGCTGCCGAATTTCAGATAATGAATCTCATGGGGTTTGATGGTATGGCTGTCGGGAATCATGAATTTGATTTAATGCCCTCAACTTTGAATACAGCACTTGATTCTTCTCTTTCGCAATATGGCTTCCCTTTGCTTTCAGCAAACTTATTTCTGGACAGTGTCCCGACTTTGAAGAAGTATATTAATTCATATACTATAAAGCAAATTGGAAGTTCTAAAGTGGGAATATTTGGTTTGACAACTCCTGAGACAAATGTATTCTCTATGCCTGCTCCTGTTGTAGTTGATACGAATTTTATTCCTATTGCCGGACAAATGGTTGAGACGCTTCGCTCTATGGGATGCAATGTAGTGATATGTCTCTCACACTTAGGAATGTATTATGACCAGTTAGTCGCAACATATGTTCCCGGCATAAATATAATTGTTGGCGGACACGACCATCTGCAAACTCCGCAACCTGTTGAAATTATTAATCCATTAAACACTAAAACATATATCGTCCAGACTGACGGATATTATAAGCATGTAGGTCATATGGAAATTAAAGTTGACGGAAACGATGTTAGTCTTTTAAGTTATGAATCCATAGAAGTGAACAATACTGTTAAAGAAAATGAAATGATTGCCGGAATAGTTGATAATCTTACGAAAGATATTGAATCAGTTTACGGCCCTGTATATTCGCAGGTAGCAGGTTATGCAGGAAACACTTTCAGAGAAGTTGCTGATTCACTGACAACATACGGAATCAAAGATACTCCTATCGGCAACTTGGTAACTGATGCATTTAGAAGTCATACAAAAACTGATATCGCAATAGAAGTCGGAGGTTCTACTTCTCAACCTGTTAACGAAGGGCCGCTTGCAGCAGTAGATTTTTTCAGGGTGTTTGGTTACGGATTTAATACTAACGACGGGCTTGGGTATCAGTTAGTAACATTTAAGATGTATGGTGCCGCTTTGTTAGCAGGGTTAGAGTTTGGAGTATCCCAAGTTGAACTTAATGATGAACTCTTGATGCAGGTTTCGGGAATGAATTATGTTTACGATGCTGCAAAACCGGTTGGGTCAAGAATTATTGCGGCTAATATTAACGGAATACCCGTTAACCCTGAAGCAATTTATACCATCACAGGAAATGAGCAGGTGCCTGCGTTCTTATCCTATCTGCAGATTCCGTATCAGGATTTAATAGTGATGACAGGGTACACAGAGTTTCAAGCATTACTTAACTATGCAACTAATCTGCAATCATTTCATCCATACATTCAAGGCAGAGTAATTTGTTCAGATAAACCGACTTCAGAATTATGGAGAGAAACTAGTGCACCGTTAGATTCGAAGTACACCGATATGCTTATTAAATCGAATGGAAATATATTTGCAACTTCTGAAACCAAAGGAGTTCTTTGTTCAACTGATAAAGGATTGACCTGGCAGAAAAAAAATACCGGATTTATTGTTAACAATAGCACAGCCATCAGCGAATTGCCCAATGGTGATTTACTTGCAAGCTCTAATGGGATTTACCGTTCTATAGATAATGGTGATACATGGACATCAACTTCTTATAAAACAGGCACATTTTCCAGTTTTTGCAGTGCATCAAACAATGTAGTTTATGCGGGAGGTGCCGCAGGGATTTTTAAGTCAACTGATAATGGCAGCAACTGGTCGAAATTAATCAATGGATTGCCTAATCAGGGAGCAGTGCTCGTTCAGAAAATTGCGATTACTCCAAACGGAAAACTTATAGCCGCATCAAGCAGTGGTATATTTACTTCAGGAGATAACGGAGCAAATTGGACAACTGTAATGACGGGCCGTAGAGTTTCGGATATACTAATTACAAAGACCGGAACTATCATAGTTGGAGGGACAGGAATATATATATCTAAAGATGGCGGGAATTCGTTTGTTGCACATGATACTGTTTCATTTGCCATGACACTCACGCTAAGTAACAGTAATGTTATATATGCCGCAATGCGGAATGTTGTATACTCTTCTGAAGATGAAGGACAAACTTGGAAGCCGTTGAATTCAAAATTACCTAATACTTTTTTCTCGAAATTAATCGTAGATAAAGACGGTTATTTGATTGGTGCTTCGCAGTATGATGGAATATTTATCAGCACGGTTGCAAATGTAACTAAGGTTGACTTGAACAATACTAAATCTCCAAAATCATTTAATCTGATGCAGAATTATCCGAATCCTTTTAATCCGTCAACACGAATTTCATATCAGCTTCCAATTGCATCAAATGTAACATTGAGAGTGTATGATATTACAGGTAAAGAAGTAATTACATTGGTTAATAGTTATCAGCAATCAGGAAGTTATTCTGTTGATTTTAATGCACAAAATATTGCCGGGCAGCAGTTGGCTAGCGGAGTTTATCTTTGTCAACTTAGAGCAGATAAGTTTGTTGACACTAAAAAGCTTATGTTTGTAAAATAAATTTATGTGGGCCGGACATAAACTCCGGCTCACTTATTACTCCAAGCAGTTAAGAAAGTAATTTATGCTCAAATTATTACTCGTAACCATATTCGCATCTATAATGATAGTTGTAAAAGCACAGGAAAGCGATACACTTAA
>CAIWTC010000499.1 GCA_903915485.1 uncultured Ignavibacteriales bacterium
AGAGTCAGCCCTAAGAAAAGTTGGGAAGGCGCAATCTTTGGTTTTGTGTTTTCTATTATTAGCGTAGTCCTTGCTAAATATTTCTTTTTAAGTTTTTTATCTTGGCTAAATGCAATAATGCTTGGATTGATAATAGGGATATTTGGTCAAGTTGGTGATTTGGCTGAGTCTTGGTTGAAGCGGGATGCAGGGGTTAAAGACTCATCCAATATTATCCCCGGTCATGGAGGAATATTTGATAGGTTTGACTCTTTAATTGCGGTTGCTCCGATGGTTTATGGGTATCTTTATTTTTTCATTAAGAACTAACAGCGATGAAAAAAGAAGTAGTTAAAGTAGTAACCCTAGGGTGCTCAAAGAATACTGTAGATTCCGAGAGACTGATTCGGCAGATTAAAGCCAACAGAATACGCCTTTCTGATAAGGACGAGGAAGTTGATACAATAATTATCAACACCTGCGGGTTTATTGAGGCCGCAAAGGAAGAATCGATAAATGCAATTCTTGAAGCAGTTAAATTAAAAAATGATGGTGTCATAAAAAAGGTTGTTGTTGCAGGATGTCTTTCGGGCCGATATGCTAATGATTTGAAAAATGAAATATCAGATGTCGATAATTATTTTGGTGTTGAGGAATATGAAGGAATTATCAAAAGTATTGGCGGAAAAATATTTTATGATTTACTCGGCGAAAGGTCAACTACAACTCCTCCGCATTATGCTTATCTAAAAATATCTGAAGGATGTGATAATCCTTGCTCCTTTTGCGCAATCCCTTTGATTCGTGGTCATCACCGTTCTATTCCTATGGAACAATTACTTCACGAGGCAGAAAAGTTAGCTGAAACAGCCACAAAAGAATTGATTATAATTGGTCAAGACACAACCGACTACGGAATTGATTTATATGGGAAACGAAATGCTTCAGAACTCCTAGATAAATTAAGTTGTATAAAAAATCTCGATTGGATACGATTGATGTATGCTTATCCATCACATTTCCCAGATGATTTGATTGATATGATTGCTGCTAATCCTAAAATTGTGAAATACATAGATATGCCACTTCAACATATCGCTGATGATTGCTTGAAATCAATGAGAAGAGGGATAACAAAAAGACGAACGATAGAACTCATTGAAAAACTTAGAAATAAAATCCCCAATCTTGTACTTCGTACCACGCTTATAGTTGGTTATCCTTCAGAGACAGAAGCACATTTTGAGGAACTTTGTCAGTTTGTTAAAGAATACGAATTTGAACGACTTGGGGTATTCACATTCTCCGCTGAAGAAAATACTCCCAGTTTTATCTTAGGTGACCCAATTCCTGAAAAAGTGAAAAATGAACGCAAGAATATATTAATGGATATTCAGCAGGAAATATCTTCCAGGAAGAATCAAGAACTTATAGGAACAACTACTGATGTAATTATTGATTCAATTGAAGGGGAACATTATGTCGGCAGATCTTATCGTGATGCACCGGAAGTAGATGGCGAAGTCTTAATCCCTATTTCGACTAGTAAAGCCAAAATTGGAAAGTCCTATAAGACGATAATAACTGATGCTAATGAGTACGACCTCTATGGAGATATTGTGAAATGAAACTCAAATTATTAACAATAATATTATTAATAATTTCATTTAGCATATACAGCCAAATTTCAGACCAACGGGCTAAGTCTGAACTGATGTCCTCACCTTCTTTTTATACCGATATTGTAAATTATGCGGATAAGGATTTAAACAAAACCCGTGTAGATATATTTATAAAGGTTCCTCTTAACAAAATACAGTTTGTAAAAGAAGGGGAAACTTTTCATGGCGGATATATTGCAACTGTATCTTTCTACGATGAATCAAAATCCACTCTTCTGCAAGAAGCAATCTGGTCAGAAAAAGTAGAGATTAAAAATTATGATGAAAGTCTTTCCAGTTCAAATTACAATCTTTCGATAAAGTCTTTTAGCGCAAAAGCGGGAAACTATCTTATTAACATTACAATAGAAGATAAGGACTCGAAGAAACAGTATTCAATTGAGAAATTGTTCATCGTAAAAAATATTGACACCCGATTAGGCATAAGTGATTTAGTGCTGCTCTCAAAATCGGAGAATGCTGCGGATAAAATGATACCGCTCGTTACAGGAATTATCTCCTCGAAAAGTACTGTTCTTAGAACTTATTGCGAACTCTATTCAGACACAACAAGAGATATAAAACTAAATATTAAGATAGTAGAAAAAAACGGGAATGTTATTTCTGACAATAAAGTTAAGAGAAATGTTGTCAATGGTTCTAACAGAGTTACTTTTTTAATTGACAGTCTTAATTTAGCCACAGGCGCATACTTACTCACAGTATCGATTCTTGATGAGAGTAGTGGTGCACGCTGTGTTGCAAAAAAGGATTTTATAACTCGCTCTCCCGGATTGCCTAATGCCGTTAAGGATATTGAGAAAGCAATTGAACAGATGGTCTACATCGCCACGCCGAGTGAAATGGATTCACTTCGTGATGAAAAATCTGCGGAAAAGAGAGTTGAAAAGTTTAAGGAGTTTTGGAAGAAAAAAGATCCTAGCCTCGCTACTGAAGAAAATGAGGTTATGAATGAGTACTTTCGCAGGGTTGAATTTGCTAATAAGAATTTTTCGCATTATTTAGAAGGTTGGAAAACTGATATGGGGATGGTGCTTATTATTTTGGGAGAACCAAGCAATGTTGAAAGACATCCTTTTGAAATTGACTCAAAGCCGTATGAAGTATGGGAATATTATGACCTTAATAAAAAGTTAGTTTTTATTGATAATACCGGATTTGGCGATTATAGATTACTTACACCTTTAACTGGAGATATGACAAGATTTCGATGATACTAATATTAACAATTAATCCGCTTTTAGAATTAAGATATACACTTGGTAAATTTAATTTCAATGAGAACAATAGAAATGCAGCCTCTGAGAATGTTGTTGGTGGAAAAGGAATAAATGTCAGCAGACAGTTAAAACACTTAGGTGTTCGGAGCCTTAATTACACTTTTGTAGGTCAATCATTCGGTAGAAAAGTAAAAGAGCTATTGGACGCTGAAGGTTTAGAATATCTAGGAGTTAAGACGCAGCAGGATAATAGAACTGCTTCAATTATAATTGAAGAAAATACTAGACAGGTATCAACTGTTTTTTCTGGCAATCAGCTAATTTCTCCTAAAGAAGTAGAACAATTTACAGAGCGTTTAGACAGAATGATTGGTAATTGTGAAATACTAGTATGCTCCGGAAGTTCGCCTTGTAAAGAAACTGATGGGATATTCCCTTATGCTCTTTCACTTGCAGATAAATATGATAAGATTTCAATTCTTGATTCCTATGGTGCTCATATGGAGGAATCTATTGCTAATAAGCCGACAATAATTCATAATAATATTTCCGAGAGTGAACTTTTATCTGGTTCGAGCCTTTCCGGCGAAAATGAAGTTATTAAATATTTAGAATCACTCTATCATAAAGGTGTAAAGCAGGTATTTCTTACGAATGGAGATAAACCTATTTATGCTTCTGCTTTTGATTTTGTATACAAAGTAACGCCTCCGAATATTAGTCAATATGACCCAACTGGAAGCGGAGACGCATTTACAGCAGGGATCGCATACTCGCATTACAACGATTTAACATTTGAGCAGATGCTTAAATTGTCCACTGCATTGGGCGTTTCTAACGCCGAAACATCCGCAGTGTGCAAAGTTGAATTAAATACTGCTACAAATCTTTCCGGTAATATCTTCATTGAACCTTTAGGAAAAAAAATGAAGTTGATTGATGTTACTCCTACGATATACTAGTCTTTTATTCTGCATTATTATCTTTAATGTTTTACCGCAATCTCGCTATAATTATGAAATTAGCGGAAATAATGTTTTTGAAAAAACGGTCATTGAAAAATATTTAAGTACTTTCCCGCCTCAAGAAACTAATTCCTTAGCAGACTCAATCAACATACGGTTGAGATTACTTTATCAAAATAATGGATATTTTAATTCAAATATCTCGATAAGAATAGACTCGATTAGTAATCCAAAAATAGTGTCGTTGAGTATTTCCGAACATAACCCAACTAAGGTTTCGGATATAATACTAAATTTCAGCGATACATTGTCAAATAGTGCAGTTATCTCACTAATTGGTGAGCTTTACAATACTGTTTATTCATCGGCAAACTTAAATGACGGTATAAAGAGATGCTTAAATTATTGCCAGGATAATGGGTATCCATTTTGCGAGATAAAATTGTTGGGGATTTGTGTGAATTCAGGGAATGACAGTTTAACCATTAATATGAAAATTGACAAAAAATCATTTGTTAAAATTACAGGAATTGAAACTACAGAAAAAATATCAACAAATAAAGATGTGTTGATGAGGGAATTGGGATTCCTGGGTACAAGAGTTTATAATCAAAAGTGGGTGAGCTCAATTCCGATTAAATTGATGAAACTTAAATTGTTTGAAAATGTAGGAGAGCCTGTTTACTATCCTTTATCCAGAACAGAAGGCATTATCAAGTTGCCAATAAAGGAAAGAAATAATAACACTTTTGATGGTATCATCGGTTATGTCCCCAGCAGCAATAAAACTGAACCAAGTTATATAAGTGGGTTTATTGATATAGCATTCCAAAATTTGTTAGGGACTGCAAGAGCCGCAAAATTTCATTGGCAAAAACTGAATAAAAATTCTTCGGTGCTGGAGTTTTCATATACTGAACCTTGGATATTCTCATATCCGGTAAGTGGTACTGTATCCGTATTCCAAAATAAGCAGGATTCAACTTTTATTTCCTACGGAGGTTCGTTGAGTTTTGAATACTTATTTTCTGATGGGTTGTATTTTTCAATTAATGGTGGAATGTCTTCAGTGGTTCCGTCCTTATTAAATGCTGTGTCAAACTTAGTCCCAAATTCATCAAAAGTTACCGGGGGGGTGGGTCTGAAGTATGATAATAGAGACGATCCTTTTGCCCCAACGGCCGGGTATATCAGCAATAATCAAATATTGTATGATTCTAAAACGGTATCATCAAGCCCAGGTGGTCTTAGCAATTCAAAAACTACAATCAAGCAGCAAAAAGTGTTACTTGATTTTAACATATACAAAAGTGTAGTGGCAAATGCAGTTATTTATCTTGGTTTAAGTGCAAAATATCTAAGCGGGGAGTCGAAGGATATTTCGGATGTGTTTAGAATTGGCGGAGCAAAATCACTTAGGGGATATATTGAAAATCAGTTTTATACTGATAAGGCAATACTTTCCAAATTAGAGTTTCGCGGAATATTTGAGAAAAGGTCACACGCCTTTTTGTTTGTGGATGGCGGATTGCTTAACAAGTGGAACTCGGCGTTTAGTAATGAATCTTCACCAACATATTTTAGAGCAGGGTATGGTTTAGGATTGAGTTTTTCCACCAACCTTGGTAATTTAAGTGTCAGTTTTGCACTTGGCAAGGGAGACGATTTTTCTACAGGTAAGATTCATTTTGGAATTCAAAACGAGTTTTGATTGTTTACACTATATGATTGTGGTTTTGAATTAGGATACTTAAAACAGCAGGTGCTTAGTTAAAATCAAAAGTCACTGATACTTACTTATTAATTTTAGCAATTATGAAACTGATAATATTATTTCTATTAATTGATGTCTTGATAATCGGGTGTAACCCTCGAAGTGACAAGAATCAAACAAAAATATTTTTGAAAGAACAAACTATGACAAATACCAGTTTAGACACTATTGTCCTCGGGGGCGGATGTTTTTGGTGTGTTGAAGCCATTTATGATAGAGTTAAAGGGGTTGAAAAGGTTATATCAGGGTATTCAGGAGGGGATGTAGAAAACCCGACCTATAATCAGGTATGCTCGGGGAATACGGGACATGCGGAAGTGTGTCAAATAATTTATGATTCATCTATTGTTAGCGTGGATGAGTTGCTGAAAATATTTTTCAGCATCCACGACCCTACGACATTAAACAGGCAAGGTGCAGATGAAGGAACCCAATATAGGTCGGTAATATTTTATCTGAACGAATCCCAAAAAGAAAAGGCTGAATTCTATAAGCATAAATTAGACAATGCTGGAATTTATTCCTCAAAGATAGTTACTGAGATAAGTAAATTTGGAAAGTTCTATTCGGCAGAAGAATATCATCAGGACTATTATGAAAACAATTCAAACCAAGGATATTGCAAGTTTGTAATTCAACCGAAGGTTGAAAAGTTCGAAAAAATATTCGCAGAGCAAATTAAATCTAAATAGGTATTTATTTTTTCTTTTCTAATTAGAAGAAAAAAGATTAATTTAGTATTTTATAGTCTAAATTAATGGAATATAACCGGACAATATGCGAATAACACTTATCGCGTTTATTATTTTGAGTATTAATATATACTCGCAAAATACATATGAATTTTTAAGAGTGGATGTAAGTCCACGAACTGCTGCCTTAGGTGGAAGTTTTGCTGCTGTCAATGATGATGCGGATGCAATATTTTATAATCCTGCTGGATTATCTTACCTTAGTGGGACTCCTGTTTCTTTATCTTTTACAAAGTACCTAGTAGATATTAACTATGCTAGCTTAGCTGTCTCAAGAGAATTTCAAGATATTGGACGAATCAGTGCCGGCATCAAATATGTCAATTACGGAACCTTTACAGGACGGGATGAATATGGGAATCAAACTACGGATTTTGGGGTAGGTGAGTTCGCAGTTAAAACATCTTACAGTAATTTCCTTGATGCAAACTTATCCTATGGTGTTTCTGCAGGATTTATTTTTTCAAAAATAGCAGACTATTCCTCGTCGGCTTTCTGCTTTGATGCAGGACTTAATTATGCGATTCCTTCTGAGAGAATCAATCTTGCTTTAGCATTAGTAAATGTTGGAAGTCAGTTCTCCCCATATATTGAAACGAAAGAAAAACTTCCTTTTGATATCAATGTTGGGGTTTCAAAAAGATTACAAAATTTACCTTTGAAAATATACTTAGATGTACATAGGTTGAATAATACATCTGAAAGTTTTTCCAAAAGACTTAGTAATTTTTCTGTGGGTGGAGAGTTTAGTCTCAGCAAAGCACTTAAAGTGCGGCTGGGATATGAAAGTAAAAAGAGAACAGAGTTAAAGATTGGAAACTTTGCAGGTTTGGCCGGCTTTAACTTAGGGTTCGGATTAACAATTAAAAGCTATTTGCTTAACTATTCATTTAGCAGTATGGGACAAATCGGTGCAATCCATCGCTTTGGGCTGAATACTAGCTTAGAATAGTTGATTTTTTATAAGTTTTATTTGATTATTTTTGATTGAAAGAGTATTTTAACATTAAACATAATATAATTTACGGAGAAACATATGACTCTTGATGCCTTAGGTATGATTGAAACCAAAGGATTAGTTGGAGCAATCGAAGCAGCTGATGCAATGGTAAAAGCAGCTAAAGTTGAACTAATTGGAAAAGAAACCATTGGCGGCGGTTTTGTTACTGTAATGGTACGCGGTGATGTAGGTGCAGTAAAAGCTGCAACAGACGCAGGTGCAGCAGCAGCACAGCGTGTTGGTGAATTAGTATCTGTGCATGTCATTCCAAGACCGCACACAGATGTTGAATTAATTCTTCCGAAACGCGCTAAAGTTCAATAATAAGATTTTTAAGTAATACGGTTTTTTACAGCCGTATTACTTTTTTTGATTCTGTCATTGCCGAGCGAATTTACTTTTTTATTGAAGTGGGTTCTTAAATCAGTACTTAGAGCAGTATTGCTAATTCTTAGGAATTAGCGTAAGCTTATATCTGAAATATCGGGGAATCAGAATAATAAATAATCTACTTACTATATATGTCACTTGCATTAGGATTAATAGAAACCAGAGGTTATGTAGCCGCAATTGAGGCTGCTGATGCGATGCTTAAAGCCGCAAATGTCCGATTGATTGGTTCAGAACGAACCAACCCGGCTTTAATCACTATTAAAATCGAAGGTGAAGTGGCCGCTGTTAAATCTGCAGTTGATGCAGGTGTTTCTGCTGCTCAAAGGGTCGGCGAAGTTGTTTCATTCCATGTGATTCCTGCTCCATCTCAAGAATTAGAGTCTATTTACCGCGAAGATATAATCTCTGAAAAAGTTGAGCCTAAACAGCGCAACCGTAAATCTAAAAACCCTTCAATAGAAC
>CAIWTC010000500.1 GCA_903915485.1 uncultured Ignavibacteriales bacterium
ACGATACTTATTTTATTCCTTACCCAAACAACATTTCCATTTTTGTGAATAATTCTGAATTCAACTTCATCCCCTCTTTTATATACATTTTTATATAGTTTTTGGAGTCTTTCTTTCACGATTTTGAAATCATCAGGATATATAATTTTGAAAAACATTTTACTGTCACTCATAAATTCGATTTGGGTATATCCTGTCATTCTAAAAACAGAGGTTGAACAAAATGTCGGCAATAATGCATTAGATATTTTTTCTGAGGACCAGAAAAAATCATCAATGTTATCGGTGATGCTTCTATATCTTTCTTCAGATTCCTTTATTGCTACCTGGACTCTTTTCAATTCCGTGATATCGCGGACAGCAAGAAGTAAGTTAATTTTTTCCTCAAACACCAACGGCGTTATAGTCGCAGACATATACAGATTACTCTCATGCTTCGTTAACGCCAAAAAATCAAAATGGATTCCGGATTCATTTGCAGTAGTGATTTTACTTAGATTGTTTATCACCATGTTCTTATCAGCATCCGAAACTAAATCAATAAACTCCTTATTAATAAGCTGCTGCTCCGTAGTATAGCCAAGCAGGCCCATAAATGATTTATTTACAGATGATATCCTGTTTTCATTGATTAATGCTAACCCATCACTTGAATAACTAAATATTGTCTTAAACTTTTTTAAGTCTTCCTGAATACGAAAACCTTCGTCAATGTTTTCAAAGACACAGCCAACCATTGTGTTTTCACTAAACTTTTCAGAATAGAAGAAAACAATATTAAATCTTTTCGGCTCACCATACGCACAATTTAGCACTATTGAATTAATGGACTCATTATTTCCAATCAACATCTTGAAAGTTAAATCATGCTCAATAATATAACTTTGAGGGAGTAAATCTATAAAATAAGTTTCACTATCATGCTTTGGGAAATTAAATGTGTTAAGGAACTCTTTGTTTTTATATAAGATTAATCCTTCAGAATTTAATCCTATAATTGGATTCTTCGATTTGCCGCAGATATCCGAGAAAAATCGCAACTCATTATTTAGGCTATCAATCACATTTGCTTTATCAGATAAATTAAAAACCTCATATATTAAAAAGTCCTCAGAATTGACATAGATTTTTTTAATTTTAATATTGAGGTTAGTCTGTCCTGAATTTAATACGAAGAACATTTGTTCCATTTCCAACATGGGAGATTCTTGAAGCTTAGATAAAATATCTTTTAATCTAGTGCCTTCAAAATATGGAAGTATTTTAGAAATATTTTTCCCAAATACTTCACTTCTCCTTAGCTTAAACAATCCTTCACTAGCTTTATTCCAAAAGACAATCTTCCCCGAAATATTAATTACAAAAACTGAAGTTGTAATGTCCTCTGTAAACCTCTGATAATTTATAAGTTCATTATTCTCCTGCTTATATTTTTCAATCATTTTTAGGAAAACAGTAATCTCCCGCAATGCGATAAAAATAAGATTAACACGCTCGTTTTTATTGATAACTGGGAATATTTGGCATTCATAGTATTCAACGGACTCTGCATCAGCACCTCTGACGATGTCAATGATAATTTCTTCACTTTTTCTTTTGGTAACTGATGCTTTGAAAGATGGTATTATTTTGTCGGAAATATTTTTTTGGAAAACATCATAAATAGTTTCAGAGTTTTTATTTGAAGGAAGAATGAAATCATTATATTTATTTCCACCTGCGAAAAGTATTTTCCCTTCAGGAGTAACAACTTGAAAGAGACCATAAATACTATTGAGAATATTATCAAAATTATCGCTTATATTATCGCTCTTCGAATTGGCTGCAGCAGCAGGAAGTTTCATGTCCTCTAACAATAAAATACCCCCGTTAAGAGTATCTTCGACCATGAAAGGTATTATCTTAAGTATTATGGATAATTTTCCGCCATCCATGGTTTTTTGGGAACTTATCTCCTTCTCGATAAATGAGCCGGATTTAATATTCTCAAAGTCAGCATCACCAAGAAACTTTATAAAACTTAGGCTAGTTTCTACAGTTAGGTCATCTAGCCCATCTATGCCAAAATGAGAAATATTATCATTCCTGAAAATTATATTTAACTCAGAATCAAAAAGTATAATCCCCATCGGTAAACTGCCAAGCAATTCGCCTATCGATATTTTAGCAAAAGATAAATAGTTTTCTAAAGATATATTCAATATATAAATTCCATTATTCGAAATATTCTAACTATAATTATAAACAAGATTTTTCTATTATTTAT
>CAIWTC010000501.1 GCA_903915485.1 uncultured Ignavibacteriales bacterium
ATTTTTCCAGTAAGAAATATTCAAATCACTGAATAGCTGAGCGTTCCCTCCGCGTGCCGAGCCATCGGAGCCCTCATAATAATGGTCAACTAATCTGAAAAATACTACGGGAATAAAGAATCCTAACTTAGGATTACCGTCGCTGTATATAAGCGACTCACCTAACGAAAGTTTTACTCCGCGTGTAAGAGTAACTTCAAGAATATGTGCGGCTATATATTTTTCCCGTTCAACTTTTCTCTGCACTACCGATGAATCCGGTGCCTTTGTTAAGGCTGCATATGTTCTGTTTGTGTCATCAATTCGTGAGTTTAACCAACCATGGTAATAGTAAAAGTGAAACCACTCAACAGGATGAATATCCAACTTAATAAATGGGAATGAAGGGGCCTTGTCAGATAAAATCAACCGTGAGTTATATCCGCTTCCCCAGTTCATCCAATCTTTACCCATTGATAAAGTAATGCTCTTATCCGAATATGTTACCGCACCTCTTGCTTCACTGTACTGCATGTTGTTCACAGTGAGAGCTTTAATAATTGTTCCGGTTTCTTTTGTAAAGCGTTTCGCGGAATCAAGTTTATTGCCCGTTTCGGAATTATCAGCAAAGTTGAAAAAGAATCCCCAGTTATCTCCGATTGAAGAAAACAAATTAAGTCCCACAATCGATTTTCTAACCAAACTGTTGTACTGCGAAGTTACTGCATAGCCGAGTATTGGACTTACATTTAGCTTAAAGTAACTATCATCAAAAGAGTATGTTCTTTTTCTGCCTGTGATTATTTTCAAATTTGAAAGAGGTTTTTCTTTTGTTAATAGTTTGCATTCTCCGGCATACTCCTCAATGTACCAATTAAGTTCTTCTATTTCTGTTTTATTAAGCACAACTTTGAGCGAATCTATCTTAAGTAATTGCCCTGCGATATCGGTGCGCAGTTTCGGGCGAACCAAACCGGAATAATCCAACTCCAATTTCGAACTTACTTTTTGAAGATAATCATAGACGGGGTCGGATACATTTGTATATACCCCCTGTGCATAAATTCCTTTCGCCAAAAAGAAAACAATCAGCACTAATAATTTTTTCATAACAAATCCTTAAAATGAAAAAGGCGGTGATTAAACCGCCGCCTCATGCTTAATTCTTTTTTGTATTTCGATAACGATATAATGCAGCAAAACTGAATGAATACTCTCAGCAGTGCACATGTCATTCAATTCAACATGCAGAGAGTGAGTGTTCATTTGCTTCAGTTTTCCACCGTTGAAACCCGTGATTCCCACAGTAACCAAGCCGTTTTTATTTGCCCATTCAATTGCTTTAATGATGTTAGGACTGTTTCCTGAACCGCTTATTGCCATCACTATATCACCTGGCTTTGCAAATGTGCGAAGCTGCTGTTCAAATATTACATCGTAACCGTCATCATTACCTAAAGCAGTGATAAACGCAATATTATCTGTAAGACTTACAGCACGGATTCTCTTTGGAGAATCAATACTTGGGCGCGTGCCTTTAGCAAGGTCCTGTGCAAGATGCGAGGCACTTGCTGCTGAACCGCCGTTACCGATAACAAAAATAGTTTTTTCTTCTTTATATG
>CAIWTC010000502.1 GCA_903915485.1 uncultured Ignavibacteriales bacterium
AATAGTCGTTTCTAATTTTCTGAAAAAGTGGGGCGCAAAATACAGCATAGCCGGAAATGGTGAAGTTGCCTTGAATTTTCTCGAAAGTAAAAATTTTGACTTAATACTCATGGATTTGGCAATGCCTGTGATGAATGGTTACGAAGCAACTCATTATATTAGAAATAAATTAGCATCGCCTGTGAAAAGTATTCCAATTATTGCTCTTACTGCATCTGCAGTAATTGATGTAAAAAGAAAAACACTCCGTTCAGGAATGAATGATTATCTGCAAAAACCATTTCGACCCTATGAATTGTTGTCTAAAATACTATTATGGATTGAGGGAGGAGAAAGTGCTGCCCTGTTGGCACAAGCAGAATCTGAATCTGCTTCTTCGTCCGATAATAAGATAGACTTAAGCTATCTGAAAGAAGTGGCTGATGATAGTGAGTCTCTGCTACTTAGTATGCTAATTGATATAAAGAAAAATATTGTTGTGTTCTTTACTACTATAGCAAAAAATGTTGTTGAAGATAATATCAAAGAAATCAAGACCAACACGCATAAAATTAAACCTGTGTTCAGTTATATTGGCTCTAATCTATTAGCCGAGAAAATTATTGAGTTGGAAAATTTAACGGTAGGGGATTATGATATTTCTAAAATATCTGAAATGATAATTGAAATGGAAGTGATTTGGAGAGAAGTTGAAAAATTACTTACGATAGAAACTGACATTTTAAAACTTAAAATTCCACCGGAGAATGTATAAAAATCCGGCAGAATCAAAATTAACTAGTAATTTCAATTCTGCCGAAATACGGATAGGTAATATTATTGCTTAGCAATAGAAATATCTCCACGAATTGTTGAACACTTAATCATGTTGCCGCCCCCATTAAGTTTTTGATTATCGCTGTTTACTGCGTGGCTTAACTCTGCTTTATCTTTGCCGATGATACTCATTTTCCCATCTGTGGTATAGGCTGCCAAATCACATTTGGTCTTATCCGGAATATTCAGCGTGACATTGCCTTTGATGGTCGCCAAATTGATTCCTTTATTTTCTCCATCATAACTTAAGGAAATATCACCATGCTTGACTGTGATTTCAACCTCACCGCTGTTGGCATTAGCTGCTATGTTGCCGACTTCCGAAACTAACTTTATTTTCCCTTTCATATCAATCTTCATATCGCCGAGGGCTGAGTATGCATCCAAAGTCCCATTTGTTTTGGCAATGGTTAAAATTCCGTTAATCAAGATTGCTTTGATATTGCAATTGGAATTATTTATGCTCACATCCGTATTTATGGTGTTTAACTCTATACTTCCGTTTATTTCAAAAACATCCAGTGATCCTCCGTTTAGACAAATTTCTAAAGTTTTATCCTTTGGAATAAATACTTCAATGCTCTTGGCTAAAGAGTTGTTCTCCAAAGAATTTTTTGAAGTTTGAATTAGCAACGATCCATCTGCTACAAATGCTTTTAGTTCCGGGTTGGAATTGTTTTCGAAGCCTGTTGCATAAACTAAAACAATATCAGAATTGCTGGAAGAAACGAAAACATTTACATCGGCAACATTCATTTTAATGTTCTCAGTTTTCAAAAGAGAAAAATGCTTCTCGAGTCTTGCGCTGTTTTGAGCAAGAACTGTTTCTGCACTAAAAAATATGAGTGCGCATATTACGGCTGTAAGTATTAAACGATTCATAACCTGCTCCTTTTAAAATATTAGTAAATAAAAATGTCGATTCAAAAATATCTTTTTATATACGCAAATACTTGAAGTTGTGATGGGTGGTTCAATTAATACTAGAAAGGAGGGGTGGTTTGTTGGACGGGGATGACAGAAAACTTCAAAATGTTTTTTTAAGTTTTCGTTGTACACCTCGATAAAGAAATTTATATTTTAAGATTAATTTTTATTAAAAACGATAATTTGGCGGAAAACGCCAAGTTAAGTAATTTCTTTATTAAAGGAGCAATTATGTCTGACAACAAACCCTTTGTCCCTTTTGTTTCACCGGAAACAAATATGGCAGAATTCACAGTCCGTGCATTAATCATTGGACTTGTGATGTCTGTTATTCTCGGGGCAGCAAATGCGTATCTTGGATTAAAAGCAGGAATGACTATCGCGGCCACTTATCCGGCAGCAGTCATTGGTATGGCACTTCTTAAATCCATGGGCGGAACAATATTAGAAGAAAATTTTGCTAGAACAGTTGGTTCCATTGGCGAATCAATTGCAGCAGGTGCAATCTTTACAATACCGGCTTTTTATATAGCAAAAGTTACTGGTTGGGAAAGATTTGATACTCTCAGAAATTATTTGATAGCATCATCGATTATGTTTGCCGGTGGTATTTTGGGAATTATGTTTGTCGCATTACTCCGAAGAGTTATGGTTGAGGACAGAGATTTACCATTTCCTGAATCAGTTGCTGCTTCAGAAATTCACAAAGCCGGACGCAGCGGTGGAACGGGCGCAAAGTTTTTATTCGGAGCAATGGGAATTGGTGCTTTAATTCAAACTTTAGGACAATTGAAATTCTTTGCTGCAACAGCAGAATATTTTGCAAAATTTTCTAAATCATTAATTGATTTAAGAGGATTCGGAAAAGTACCTGCACAGAGCGGTGTTGTAATCAGTTCACCCGGAGTAAGCCCTGCTTACATGGGTGTTGGTTATATCATTGGACCAAAACTTGCAGCATTAAACTTCAGCGGTGGATTATTAGCTTGGGGATTATTTGTTCCCATCATTTCATATTTTATAGCTCCTACAGTCTTTGCGGGAATGACCCCTAAAGATTCAGATTGGATTGCTCTTTCAACCAATATTTGGAAATTCATTGTTAGACCAATGGCAATTGGCGGTATGTTGGTAAGCGCTGCATTTACATTATTCAAAATGAGAAAAAGCCTAGCAACAGGAATTTCCCGTTCTATTTCCGATGTTAAAAAAGCAGCATCAGGACATAGCGTTATTTCAAGAACAGACCAGGATATTGCATTCCCAAAAATTTTAATGGGTATCGGTTTTGCAGGCATAGCAACTTTCGCGATTTATTTTTACTTCTCTGAAAGTTTAGTTGCTGCATTAGTTGCAACACTTGTCATGATTGTAGCAGGATTCTTCTTTGCTGCTGTTTCCGGCTATTTGGTTGGAATCATTGGTTCAAGTAATAACCCAATTAGTGGATTGACTTTATCAACCTTGATTATTGCAGCACTATTAATGGTTATGCTCGGGATGGAAGGAAATAAAGGAGTTGCAGCAGTACTTGGAGTTGCAGCAGTTGTTTGCGTATCCTCAGCGGTTGCAGGCGAGATGCTTCAGGATTTAAAAGTTGGACATATACTTGGCGGTACCCCTTGGAGAATGCAACTTGGAGATATTCTTGGTGTAGGATTAGCTTCAGCAGTCATGTTCCTTCCTTTGATTATTTTACAGCAAGGTGACATCAATGCAACAAAACTTAAAAATGCTGAAAAAGAAAAAAATAAAGTTGTTGCTGCAGTAGTCGTGTCCAATGCAAAAACAGTTGAAACCGCAGATACAGTTCGCTCAGGGAAAGATGTTTTTATACTTGTTGATTCAGCTAAGCCTGAAAAAAAATATGACACACTCCGTTCAGGTAAAAACATTTTTGTTCTTGCAGGAACAGATACATCAAAAGCATTTGTTGCTGATGAAGGTGGATTTGGCGGACCTAATTTACCTGCCCCTCAGGCAAGCTTAATGGCTATGCTTTCACAGGGAATTGTTAAAGGCGAAATGGCATGGCCTCTTATTATAGTTGGTATGCTCATGGGACTTGGTTTCATTTTGATGCAAGTTAAAAGCCCTATGCTTATCTCTGTTGGTATGTATCTTCCATTAGAAACTACCTTTGCAATTTTTATAGGCGGTATGATAAAAGGTGCTGTCGAAAAAATGAATGCAAAGAAAGGGCACAATGATGCTCAAAAAGCACGCGTTGAAAATACGGGTGTACTGCTTGCGGCAGGTTTGATTGCGGGCGAAGCATTAATTGGTTTAGTTTTTGCAGCTTTGGCCTTCTTTGAAGTTAAATTATTTGAATTCTTCAAAGAACCATCATTCTATGTTAGTCTTGGAGTAATTGCGTTTATAGCTTGGTATTTAATACAGATTCCTGTGAAGAATGCCGGAAAAGCTGACGAACCTGCTCCTCCGACAGCAGTAATGTAATAGGATAAAATGAATTTTTTTCAAAGAAGAAAAAAACTAAAAGGAGTTAATTATTTAGTATTAACTCCTTTTAGAAGATTCGAACACGAATTAAAAGAAGACGGACTTGTAACTGTTCTAACGCCTCGTTTTGAGCAAGGCTTTATGAAGAAATTTTTGAACAATTCCAGGAAGACCGCTTTTGTACCTACGCACCTAGATGTGCTGGGTTCCGAAGTTTGGTTGGCTATGGACGGCGAAAAAAATGTGACTTCATTATGCAAAGTTCTCGACGAAAAATTGGGAGAAAAAATATCCCCGGTTGAAGAAAGAGTTACTCGTTTTTTAACACAATTATATTTAGATAGATTTATTTCATTTAAAGAAGTAGAAGATAGGAGTTAATCATGGGAAATGTTTTAGGACATTTGAAACCAGAATTGGTTTGGAATCACTTCGAAGAGATTTGTAAGTATCCACGACCATCAAAACAAGAAGAAAAAATTGCTGCATATGTAGTAAGTGTTGGCGAAAGAAATAATCTCACCACCCTTCGGGACGCTTTCGGAAATGTTATCATCAAAAAACCTGCAACTAAAGGAAAAGAAAACCTTAAGACAGTTGTTCTTCAAGGACACATCGATATGGTCTGCGAAAAAAACCGTGAAGTTGAGCATGATTTTGATAATGACTCTATCATCCCTTATATTGACGGTGAATGGGTAAAAGCAAAAGGAACGACATTAGGTGCAGACAATGGTATAGGTGTTGCCGCGGCTTTGGCTATAATTGAAGATGATTCATTTGAACATGGACCGCTTGAATTTTTGTTTACATTGGATGAAGAAACTGGTCTCACAGGCGCTGCAAATTTGGATACTGAAATCCTTAAAGCAAGCATTCTGCTTAATCTTGATTCTGAAGAAGAAGGAAGTTTGTATATCGGCTGTTCAGGCGGAAAAAATACACAGGCTACTTTTAAATTTTCAAAAGAAGCATCCCCAAAAGAGCATACTGCTTTTGAGGTTAAGGTTGCAGGTCTTGTTGGAGGTCACTCAGGATTAGAGATACATCAAGGACTTGGAAATGCCATTAAAATATTGAATAGATTATTATGGCATGCACATTCCAATTTCGGATTAAAGATATCAAAGATTGAGGGCGGCAACAAGCACAATGCTATTCCGCGCGAAGCCTTTGCATCTATTCTGATTCCAAATAATCATGTTGCTGATTTTAAGAAGTATGCTGCAGATTATAATTTGGTAGTAAAAAAAGAAAATGCTACCAGAGAGCCTAATCTTTTAGTTTCGATTTCAGAGCAGTCAAATCACGGCTTTATAATTGATGAATCTACTCAAGAGAGATTACTCAACGCTATATATGCCACTCCGCATGGAGTTCTTAAAATGAGTGCTGATATTGAAGGGCTTGTTGAAACTTCAACTAATCTTGCAACAATTATTTCTGACGATAAAGCAGTTGTGATTGTAACAAGCCAACGGAGTTCTGTTGCTTCAGAGAATCAGGATGCAGTTGATATGACTTCATCTCTATTCTTGATAGCAGGTGCTGAAGTTGAAAATGGTGATGGATACCCAGGCTGGACACCGAATGTAAAGTCTGAAATTCTAACAGTATTCAAGTCATCCTACTCAAAATTATTTGGTAAGGAACCTGAAGTAAAAGCAATTCATGCCGGTTTGGAATGCGGTATCATCGGAGAAAAATATCCTGCAATGGACATGATATCTTTCGGCCCGACGATGTTCGGCGTTCACTCTCCTGATGAAAGACTAAACATTCCTTCTGTTGAGCCTTTCTATAAATTGTTAACGACAGTGTTAGCAAATATTCCTCAATAAGTATTTATGTGATGGAGGCTATGTCAGCCTCCATTTCTTTTTTAAATTTAGTTGATTTTAATTATGGACACACAAATAAACAAACCTGAACCATCCCCAATTTTACGCTGGACCGTCTTATTACTGATTAGCTTTGCTATGTTCGGTAATTATTATATTTATGATAGCATAAGTCCGCTTGCCGATTTGCTAAAATCTCAACTTGGTTTCAGCGACTCTTCAATTGGACTTCTTCAGGCAATATACAGTTTCCCCAATATTATTATGGTGTTAGTGGGAGGAATTATTATTGACCGTTTCGGGACTAGAGTTTCGGTAGTTGTTTTTACATTGATGATATTAGTTGGTGCGATTGTAACATCGATGAGTGATAAATTATATGTTATGGCAACCGGCCGTCTACTTTTCGGAATGGGCGCAGAATCTATGATTGTTGCGATAACTACTATTATTGCCCGTTGGTTTAAGGGTAAAGAACTTTCATTTGCATTCGGATTGAATCTGACAGTTGCAAGACTTGGTTCTTTTCTTGCTCTTAACTCTCCAAGTTGGGGAAAGCAGCTTTATTCTTATTGGCAAAAGCCTCTCATCATCACGGTATATGCAGGGATATTTGCGGTTGTGTTTATTCTGATTTATTATTTCTTAGATAAATATTCTTCAGAAAGATATGCTTTACCTAAAGAAGGCGCACAGGATAAAGTTGAACTTAAAGAAATCTTTAATTTTAATTCATCCTTTTGGTTCATTAGCGCATTATGCGTTACATTTTATTCGGCGATGTTCCCGTTCCAAACATTTGCAATCAAGTTTTTCCAGGATGTTCATTTAACTACCAGAGAAGTAGGCGGAAATCTTTCAAGCCTTTTAACATTAGCAGCAATGATTTTTACTCCGTTATTTGGATTGTTGGCTGATAAGATAGGGAAACGCTCATATCTTATGATGTTCGGTTCGCTGTTAATAGTGCCTGTTTATTTAATTATGGCGTATAAAATTGACTTAGCTGCCCCTCTGGGATTAACAGGAGCTTTAAACATTAATATTGATTTTGCAGATGTACACTCAAGCATCCCTTATTACTTGATTATTCCAATGTCGCTGATGGGTATTGCGTTTTCACTTGTTCCTGCTGTAATGTGGCCTTATGTTGCATTAGTTGTTGATGAGAAAAAATTAGGTACTGCATACGGATTAATGACGATGATTCAAAATATAGGATTATTTGCCTTCAATTGGATGATAGGATTCTCCAATGATTTGTCACACGCGGGGAAAGACAACCCCGGTGGATATCAGTTAGGAATGTGGATATTTTCAATCCTTGGATTTACAGGACTTGTCTTTTCGTACTTCTTAAAAAGAAGCGAAAAGCACTTAAATAAAGAATTATAGAATCAAAAATGAGAACTAAATCTCATTGTTAAATATTGAAAACTGAAAAGAAATAATTAAATGAAATTCAAATTATTTGTCTTTGCGGTGTTAATGAGTGGTTCAGTATTCGCCCAGGAAATGGGCTTCGGATGTTTTGGTCTGGTCGGTGGATTCGTCGGATATGGTGTTCAACAATATACTCCCGGTGGCATCAATGCTTATATTAACGATGTTAATGAATTCAACAAAGGGGTAATTAATGTCCCTCTGTCTGACTTCAAACAAATGCAGGGATTCAGGGTTGGGGCTAATGTTTTCCGCAATAATTATTCCGGGTTTATAATTACCGCAAAAGGTTTTTACCAGCTCATGTCTGAAAAGCAGGAGGTTAGGTTTAACGATGCGGTTTTGCCAACTATTCATTCTTTTGAGATGCGTGTTAAGGAATTTGCAATTGGTCTGGATTTGGGAATGGAAATTTCAAAAAAGTTTCATTGGAAAGTCCTTGACCTGACGCTCATGTATAATATTTACCAATTTAAAACACAATCAAATTCAGTCAAAGGAATTGTTGAAGCGGCTACATATCAAAACCCCGAAGTAAATATAGAATATACTTTAGGGACAGGATTTGTATATTATGTTGTTGAAAAATATATCAGTGTAGAAGGTTCCTTTGGAATTACAAGTCTAACAGCCAATACACTTCGCGAAAGTTCCGGCAACTACCTCAAACTATTGAGTAGCTCAAAGGTTGTCGGCAGCGCGATACAAAGCGGAGGACTCTCTGCTCTAATTCAGCTTAATATAAGTTTACCAATGTGAGGTTAATATGAATTTATCAGCGATAGATAAAGCGGCAAGAATTGCGATTGTGGAATGCATGGGTGCTAAACCTGAGGAAACTATTCTTGTTATCAGCGATGTTGTAAAGCGTAAGATTGGACTTATTCTTTTTGAGAATGCGAAGGCCTTAGGTTATTCGACGCTTTACTGTGAAATGCCTCCTAATACCAGAGACGGTCAGGAACCCCCATCAGAAGTCGCTAAGCTAATGTTGGACTATGATGTTGTATTCTGTCCCACCAGTACTTCCTTAACCCATACAACCGCCAGAAGGAACGCCTCTTTGAATGGTGCCCGTGTAGCAACCTTTCCTGGAATAACCGAAGAGGTGATGATAAGAGGATTGAATGCCGATTATAAAAAAATATCACGACTATCCCTCGACCTTAAAGCAATTTTAGAAACAGGTGAAAAAATTCGCGTGACTGCTCCGAATGGAACAGACATCTCCTTTTCGATTATGGGTAGAAATGTATATGCCTCAAAAGGTTTATTCCATGCTAAGGGTGAGTCAGGGAATTTGCCTACAGGAGAAACTTACCTTGCCCCCGTTGAAGGAACAACTAACGGAGTGTTTGTCGTAGATGGTTCTATGGCGGGATTAGGGTTAATAAAAAATGCAAACATTAAAATTGTCGTGGAAAATGGATACGCAGTTGATATAAGCGGCGGACCGATGGCTGAGAAGTTAGATGAAATATTAAAAGAAGTAGATTCGCCAAATGCATATAACATTGCGGAGTTTGGTATTGGTACTAATGATAAGGCAAAGCTTAGCGGTGTTCTTCTGGAGGATGAAAAAGTGCTTGGTACTATTCACATTGCTCTGGGCAATAACAAGTCCATGGGGGGCAGTATCGATGTTCCGGTTCATCT
>CAIWTC010000503.1 GCA_903915485.1 uncultured Ignavibacteriales bacterium
AAGAATTTTGAGTAAAAAATGTTAGAAAATCGTAATATATTAGTTTTTGCAGACGATTGGGGCCGCTATCCGTCAACGATGCAACACATCGGGAAGGTTTTGGCAGAGAAGAACCGAATTATTTGGGTTGGTTCGCTGGGGATTCGTAAACCTAAATTTAGTTTAGCAGATATTAAAAGAGTCTTTGAAAAAATCAGGAAAATTATTTCCGGCGTAAATAAGACTGTGAGTGAGTTAGCTCCCGTTGAAGAGTTTTACCCTTTTGTTATTCCATATCATGACAGCAAAATTATTGACAAGATAAATGCTTGGCTGATCTCAAGATCTATCAACAGGAGGCTTGCGAAAGCATGCTTTGAGGATTACATAGTGTTTACTAGCTTCCCCGTTGTTGATGTATTTATTGATAAACTTGACTACAAATCACTTTATTATTTTTGTCTAGATGATTATTCTGAATTTGAAGGAGCCTTTGATTCTTTGTTAGATAAAGAAAATAAAATATTATCTAAAGTTAATGCAGCGTTTTCAGTTGCAGATGTACTAGTAAAAAGCAGGATGCCGTTATCCGGGAACAGTTTTTTCCTTCCTCAAGGGGTAAATGTCGAACATTTTCAGAGACAAAATATTAAGTCGAGTGAAGTCAAACCAAAATCAATCGGATATTTTGGAATGATAGGTGAATGGTTTGATATTGAAACAATTTTAGAAGCTGCGCGTACTTATCCTGATTATAAATTCGAAATTATTGGAAAAATGACGATAGAGGACACTCTGCTTCATACGGGAAAAAACATTACTGTTTCGGAACCAGTTCCCTATTCTGAGCTACCAGAGAAGGTCGCCCACTTTGATGTTGCCCTTATACCTTTTTTAATCAATGAACTAACAATTGCCGTTAACCCATTAAAATTACTTGAATATTTTTCGATGGGAATGCCGGTAGTATCTAGTGCGATGCCCGAAGTCATAAAATTTAAGCCAAATGTATACATTGGAGAGACAAAGGAAGAGTTTGTTAAGCTTATTCAAAGGGCCATTGATGAAGATAGTGAACAAAAGAAATCTGAAAGACTTTTGATAGCAAAAAAATACTCATGGAATTCAATTGCGGAATATGTTTCAGGCAAAGTAATTGAAACAGAACAAAATTATTGATAATTGTAGAGATATAAATGAATAGTGTGTGTGTTGTTGGTTATGAATTAAATATGAGCAATTCTGAGGAGAATATATTATTGCGATTTTTCTTTAATCTCAACATAGGGATGTGTTGTGAGAAAAATCAATGTAAATTGAATAATGAATAAGAACAGCTAAAGATGCAGATATCGTTATTCTTGTTTATTATTGGACTTCTCCTGGTTTTTGCAGGAAGGTTTGTGTTTCGACAGTGGACTAATCCGCTTAGCCTATACATTGTACCTTGGACTGTGGTTCTTGCAATGTATCATCTTAAGTTTATGGTTTATGATGATCTATGTAGCGAAGCATGGGCTGTAATAATTGTTAGCCTTATTTCTTTCATACTCGGGGTGGTATTGGTTTTCCCCATGAAAGAATTAAACATTAAAACTGAACGGAGCTCTACGAGTATGATATTCTTTGGATTTACAGATAATCAATTTAAATTCTTAATATTTTGCTTTGGGTTCCTTGGATTAATAGGCTCTCTTCAGCATTGGTCGGTATTGCTTAAAATGTTCGGGGGGATACAAGAAGTTCTTCTCTCTGCAAATATAATTTATTCCATGCGTGTGCAAGGCAGTTTACCTGAAGTTCTTCCGTACTTATCATTTTTTTCATATGCAGGGATTCTGCTGGTGGGGGCAAGAATAGCCTTTCGCGGAAAATTCGGGTGGTTAGATACTCTGCCCATGATATCTTTATTATTGAAGGAAATGGCAAATTTTGGTCGGGAAGGTTTACTGCAAGGATTCTCTGAGCTGTTTATTGGATTTATTATTTGTCGGACCATTCTTCGTTATCAAAAAATCAAGAGTCAAAAGATAAATGTTAAGAATTTTTTATTAAGTTTTCTTTTACTCGCAACTCTTTTGGTTGGCAGTTCTACAGCAGTTAGGTTCTTTAGGGGTACCACTGAGAACTTTAAGCAATCATCGCGTGAATTAGGTTTAATGAAAAGTAACATTATTCTAACTCCATCAATATATTTATATGCAAGTGGGCATGTAGGCGTCCTCAGCAAGTATTTATATTTGAATAATGAAAACGCCTCATTTGGGGAAAATACTTTTTTACCAATTTATCATTTATTAACTAAGTTTCAAGTCGTAGATAAATCAGGGTTCTATCAAAAACCATATTATATCCCAATTTGGATAAACACAGGGACATACTTGAGAGAGGTTCATGCTGATTTTGGAAGTTTGGGGGTGTTGCTAGTTCCATTCCTGCTTGGTTTCTTTTCAACATATTATTGGTTTAAAATTCAACATAATGGCTCTGCATATCAATTTGTTATTTTGGCGGGGTTGCTAAATATTTGCGTCATGTCATTTTTGATGATGATAACACGCGGAGCAAATTTTGCTCTTTCGCATATTCTGCTGCTTATTTCTTTTTGGTTACTAAGAATTTTGCCTAAAATAACAAATCACATCAAAAGTAAGTTGATTAATGGTCAAATTGTAGACTGAAATGTATTGTTCTAATATGGGCGGGAAATTTCTGCTAGTATTCCAATTGAAAAGAGGTTTAGAAGTAGCCGATAATCCAGACGGCTTTCTTGTCTTCTGCTGGGATAACCGAAAACATTTTTGAACAGATTTTGAACAAATTCAATATTTTTATTGTGTAACTATTTATTTTAAGTCGAAAAACGGAATACCTTAAGTTAATTATGTAGTCTATTGAATCTACTTTATCAACTCAGTGACAGACTCAAACACTTTTTTAGGGAAAATATAATCAATACATTTATAGTCAGGATTGATGCAGGTCGGCCTGAAATAGCAAGTACACTTCTTCTCCGGTTCTACAATTACACCCTTGCCATAAAGCTCAAATTCATTTTTATTAAAGATGTTATTCAAGAGGACTAAAGGTTTCTTGAGTCCAATCGCAATATGCATTCCCATGGTGACTGCGGACACAACAATATCTGTTTCATTCATCAATCCGATAAATTTCTTTAACGACATTGCCCCAAAATATTTAACTTCGGTTTTTTGTTGTAATGAAGTATTTTTTTCATGCTCTTCGGGACCGCCTAAAAGTACAACTTCATAGTTGGCGTTTTTGAGCAACTCAATCAATTCAAGCCAACTATCAATGGGCCATAAGCGGGAAGTCCATCTGCCGCCGCATCCCGTATTAAGTCCAACAACTGTTTTTGACTTGTCAATATCAAAACCTGAACCCGGTTCGTGCTTGGGGAGTAAATATTCTTCATTGTTGAACTTAAATCCGCAGATTTCGAATAGCTCTTGCAGGTAACTCTTAGTGTTGGCAATGCTGATATCATCAAAAATACCGGTAATATATTTTGGTGTTGCTAATTCATTAACCGGGAATGGGTTGTTGTTGACTAAAGTATATCCGAATATTTCCGCAGCATTGTCTTTTTCTTTAGCCAGTGCGCAGGCATAAAGGTCTTTATCTAAGTTAATTATTACATCATAGTTAGAATTTCTGATAACTGAAACTGATTTATCATCATAGTTTAGAATTAGATTCGCACCATTTTCGGTGTCGCTTACAAGCGGAACTAATTCAGGTGAATGAGTCAACCAGGTTATGTGGGCGTTTAAGTATTTTTTCCTGAGTGGATAAAGTAATGGTGTAGTTCTGATTACATCTCCGGCGGCACCAAGCTTGATAATTAATATTCTTTTGCCTGAAGGTAAATAATATTTGCAGGCACTGCCGTTTTGTTCTGTGCAGTGTACGCCGTGATTTTTATTCGGTTTACAGGGGATATAACCAAGAAAATGTAAACAATCTGTTTTTACACTCTTAATATCCATATAGTATGTCGCCTTAAGTTATCAATTATATTATGGTTACAAGGGAGAATCATTCCAATAAATAGGACTTGATAGCAAATAAACGCTGGAGCAATTAATTCAAGATATTTGAATGCTATTTATTTTGGAAAATATTTTCAAAAATTCATCAGACAATTTGCAATATTCCTGAATTATACACAAATAGTTTTGAAGGCAGTGAGTATAACCCGAAAAATTTTGCAACGCTAATGTTGTTTACCAGGTTAGTTTATAAATCGCCAAATGTGATGGAGGTGCATTAGCATTAAAATCGCGTGCTAGTTTGAAATTCCCAAAAGTATATATTATTTTATTTTCTGCTTTGCATTTAGTGCCGAGTACGGAAGACAAGTTAAGGGTATCGCTGATTAGGTAATCAGGGCGGACTTGTTCAAAGTACTTTGGAACTTCATTGCTCCGGATAAATGGAAGGATGTCGGGATTTACTATTCCTTGAGGGTCAATTATCGTTCTGTCAGTCTGAAATGCAATTTTGCCTATTCTACCTCTAACTATTTTATCGCTCATGCTTGTATTGGCAATCACCCATTCAATGATTTGGTCTTCGACACGCTCAGCACTTTCGAAACTCTTTCTTGATAACTCGCTGCTGTATTTGGCAGTGGCAAGAAATTGAAGAGATAAAATTATAATTAGGATATACTGTGCTTTTTGCGAATCAATAGCAATAACCATAGAATAAAAACAATACAGCATAAATGGAAAAACGATGCAGTAATAACGAGCATAGACAAATTCGCGGTTAATTACGAGAGCATAGAATAATACAAAAATAACCGGGATCAATAAAAAAGTGAAGAAATCATCAGGTAATTTGCGTTTGCTTTTTACAATGAATATTGTGGCGACAAATAAAACTAATATCAGGGCAATATAATTCCCGCCGAATATTTTTGCGCTGTCAATAATGTGCATGAAGAAGCGTGTGCCTAATGTAAAGGTCCCGCCCTTCGCTGAAAATGTAGACGGCAGCATTGACCCGAAATAATTGTAAGCAAATACTGTCCAGGGAATTATAATAACTGCAAAAACAGCAATATTTAGTAATAAATCTTTTTTCGAAAAGCGTTTTACTAAGGCAAGGTAAATAAGTAGAAAAACAAAGAGAATAATACTTTCCGGTCTAACAAGAAAGAAAATTCCTGCAGGTATTGAAACGCGATAATAAGAATAAAAATCATCCTCTTTAAGAATCATCAATTGAAGTATCATCATTGAAGCAAGGAAGAAAGATAAACTTGCCTCCATCCCAAGGTTGGAATGTTTTAATAAATTTGGTTCTAGCATAATGGGTATGATTGCCCAAAAAGGAACAATCTTAAAAAGTCTCTTTAAGATGTAGTACCAGACAAAAATTGAGGCCATTGACATGAGCATCGAAAGCACTCGCGGCACTTGTGTTAAATCTTTTATGAAGTAGTTGTAGGCAGTAATAAGTCCAAGCCACACAGGGCTTGTAAAGCCATAGGTGCGCTGACCCGCGTTGAAGGCGAGTTCACCGTTGGCTAGTATGTTCTTTGCATACTGCAAATATATGTATGTATCGTCCCCAAGTTGATAGAATCCATAGAAAATCAAACTTAGGACAAAAAATACTATAGATGCAATAGATGGAATAAAGAGTTTATTGTTTTTCAATATTAAGTCCTGAAAAGCTCATACTGAATTTAACAATAATATATGAATGAAGTAAGAAAAAAATGAATGGTGTTTTGTCTGCAAGAAATTCTATGTTGAGTAGGGCTTTTCGCTTTGGAAGTTCGGGATTACTTTTAAAATAAAAAAAGGCTGTCTATAAAGACAGCCTGCTTAGAATCTAAAACTCGAAATAAACTATTTCGCCATAGCTTCTTTAACGGTAATCTTTCGTCCTTCTAACTCCGATTCGTTTAATCCTTGAATTGCTTTTTCAGCATCTGCTTCGTTTTCAAATTCAACGAAACCAAATCCACGAGAACGACCGCTTTCACGATCTTTGACTACCTTTGCAGATACAACTGCACCGAAAGGTTCAAAAATACCCTTTAGGGAATTGTCATCGAGCTTCCATGGAAGACTACCGACGAAAAGTTTTTTAACCACTAATAACCTCAACTAGTTTAAATAAATAGAAAGAGCACTATTGCTCACTCTAATTTAATTATAATTTTTGAATAATCAATATAAATTTTCTTAAGTAATGTAAAGGAAATTTTCCCACCGGGAGAGCAAAGGAGGGGTGATTTATCCACCCTTAGCCTAAAAAGTTCGTTTTTATGCTAAAATAAAGCATTTTTAAATCTTTTTTGAGAAATAGCAGGAATTTCACCAACTTACGGGTGAAATTTATTTTTAGAATTTAAAAGCTAATATGAAAAAAATACTTATAATTTTTACCGGCGGGACATTTTCGATGAAAATTGACTCGAATTCAGGCTCGGCGGTTCCTCACTTTTCAGGTGTAGAATTGCTTGAGTTAATTCCGCAGGCATCGAGCTTAGCCGAAATAGATGTGTTCGATTTTGGAAAATATCCCGGACCACACATGACTCCCGAGTTGATGCTGGATTTATCAGTTAAGATAAAAAAGTATTTAGCAGAGAAGAAGTATGATGGGATAATAATTACTCATGGTACTGATACTCTTGAAGAGACTGCATATTTCCTGGATTTAGTGCTTGATACAGAACTACCGATAGTACTCACCGGTTCAATGAAAAACAGCAGCGAAAAGGATTGGGATGGGCCGCGTAATTTATTGGACTCGCTTTATATCTGTCTAAACTCAAACAGTATGGGGGTAGGAGTTCTAGTTTGCTTGAATGGCGAGATAAATGCAGCGAGTGAAGTAACAAAAACGCATACAGATAACATAGAGACATTTCATAGTTTGGATTTTGGTGCACTAGGTTTTGTTGACCGCGGCAAAGTTATTTTCAACCGGTTGCCAAAGAAACTAGATAAAATACTAACCGAAAAAATAAATCCGAATGTTGACTTGATTAAGTGTTATGCAGGAATGAATGAAAAGTTTTTTCTTTATGCAATTGAAAGTGGTGCTGAAGGAATTATTGTAGAGGCGATGGGGGTTGGAAATGTTCCTCCTGCAGCGTTTAACGGAATAAAAGCAGTGGCGGAGAAGAATATTCCAATCGTACTTGTCTCCAGATGTCCGGCGGGTGAAACGCTTGATATTTATGGTTATCCAGGTGCAGGGAAGTGGCTGCATCAGTTGGGGGTAGTGTTTGCCGATTATCTGAATGGTCAAAAAGCCAGAATAAAGCTAATTTTAGCTTTAGGAAAGACAACGAACTTGAAAGAGATAAAGGAAATGTTCGAAAGTTAGCCTTAAATTAAGTTCGGAAGATATGGCCTTTAGATTTGGTAAACCCCAAGAATATAATTAATTTTAAGGTCTGAAATTTTAAATTATGGAGTCCTCATGAAAAGATATTTAATAGTATTAGGCTCAGCAGCCTTTGTATTATTTTTTACATTGACCGGGTTTGAATGCGCATCACCCGAAATGACCAGTGCAAGATTAGCATTACAGCAGAAAAATTATGATAAAGCATTGGAAGCATTACACAAAGAAACAGCCAAAAATCCTACCGCAGATGAAGCTTACTATTTGATGGGATATTTATACGGTGAGAGAGAAAACATTGACGCAATGGTCGAGAATTTTAACAAATCCTTATCAATCAGTAAGAAATACGAAAAAGAAATTAAGCAAGCAAAGAAATCTTATTGGGGAACTTCTTTTAACAAAGCTGTTGCATTTGTAAAAAAAGCACAGAATAATCCTTCAAAGGATAGTTCCACTGTATATTTGGAAAAAGCTGCAAGCATGTTCAGACAGGCAATAAAAGCAGAGCCTGATTCAGTTGATACCTATCGTAATTTGGCATTTATTTGTTTCAATCTTGGGAAAAATGATGATGCAATCGAACCTTTAAATAAAATGATTGAAATGAAAAAATCAGTAGATGCTTACAGATTTTTAGGTCAGATTTACTATAATAAAGGTATTGAGTTAAAGACTGGCTATGAGCGCTCTAAAGATGCTGCTGATAGTGTTGCTTATATGGCAATGTTTGAAAAAGCAATTGGTGTTCTTGAAAGCGGTAAAGCGATTCACGGCACAGATTCAGATATTTTGTTATACCTTTCTAACTCATATATAGCGGCAGGAAAAGCTACAGTAGCGATTGATGTATTCAAACAAGGCGTGGTTGCAGATCCTGCGAATAAATATTACAGATTTAATTACGCAGTACTTCTCCGCGGAAAAATGGACTTTGAAGAAGCAGAGAAACAGTTTAAGGCCGCTATGGAAATTGACTCTAAATATTTAAATGCTGAATATCATATGGCAATCAATTATTGGAACTGGGGAATCTCACTCCAAAAATTAGCTGATGAAGCAGGAAAAGAAAATCCGGCAATCAAAGAAAAGTATACTTTAGGGTTACCTTTGATGGAGGCTTATGTTCAGCAGAAGGCTGATGATGCTGCAGGATGGGAGCTTTTAGCTAAATTGTATTCAAAACTCAGCATGAACGATGATGCTAATAAAGCATTCGAAAAAGCGGATAAACTCCGTAGTAATAAATAAGAGAAAAAAATGAATCCTCAAGAACAACAGATGGGTCAGCAAATTAATATCGAACTTGGTGAAAAAGAGGCTGAAGGAATTTATTCCAATTTGGCGATTATAACTCATTCACCTGCAGAGTTTGTAATTGATTTTACGAGAATTGTCCCCGGAATTCCTAAGGCACGGGTTCTTTCCAGAATAATCACAACACCTCAGCATGCTAAGATGCTTCTTGCAGCGCTAAGGGATAATTTGGAAAAATATGAAACACGCTTTGGAGAAATCAAATTGGAAGGACAAGACCCTGCTCATCAGTTCGGGTTTTCTCCTTTTATTAATGACAAAGAAAAAGTCAATTAACAATAATTCTTTTTAGATATGATTGGCCGGGTGATTTGATTCGCCCGGCTTTTTTATTTTGCAGAAGTGAATGCACTGCTATCATTTAGATTCTAATATTCAAGTTGGCTTTATGAATCAGGGGGCGTAATTACTCTTGAGATTTGTTAAATATCATCTTAATATTATAGAAAAATTCTTTAAATTTCTAATTGCGAAAAGCTTAAATTTAGGTTAAGGAATCAATTAATCCTAAAAGACCGAATATTTCAATTTAGAGGTTAAACAAAGATTAATCTCAAGAATAATGTGCTTCTGGTAAGGGTCGTATTATTAAGCCCCGACAGAAATTTTATATGACAAAAATGGTAAATTAATGCAGATACTTCATCTACATACAGATCTGAAACTTAGTTGTGGAATAACGCGGATAATTTTTCAGTTAATGAAAAATTCCAGTGCGGACTCCACTCATTATGCTATGGCTTTTGGAGGGAATGCATTATATAAATTTAAGAAAGAGCGCCTCGGGGTTGCTTTAATTCCAAGATATTATAAGTTTTTGTTTGCACCAATCCATATAATGTCAATCTACAAGTTTTGTAAGGAAAACAATATTTCCATAATTCACGCGCATCACCGCTATTTTGATTTTTTAGGAAATATAGTTGCTAAATTGTTAAATATACCAATAGTGATGAGTGTCCACAGCAAGGTGGAATCAAAAAAACTTTTTAGCTACAAGGCAAAAAATATAATCGCAGTCAGCAATTCACTTAAAAAACACTTGATTGAAAAATTTAATGTGGCTGAAAACCGGATTACTGTAATCAATAATTTTATTGATGAGGGACAGTACACCACAAACCCTGATGAAATCAAGCAGCTAAAATACGAACTTGGGATTTATGGTGATAAAACAATTGTCATGTTTATCGGCAGATTCAGTAAGCAAAAGGGAGTTGACCTTTTGATTGAAGCATTCAAAAAGCTTCAATATGAATACATTGATTTGGTGTTGGTGATGATTGGCGATGGGGAGTTGAAAAAAGGAATCATGAAGGAAAAGCTGAAAGATGTAAAAATTATTGAAGCTAAGGAAAACATTGCACCATTCCTGGAGATGGCTGATTTGTTCGTTCTTCCTTCAAGGGTCGACCCATATCCAATGGTTATGATAGAAGCAGGTTTAATGAAGATACCTTTTCTTGGTTCATCGGTTGATGGTATCTCTGAATATATTAAAGATGGCGAGAATGGCGTTCTGGTGAAACCGGACAATAAAGGCGAATTGGTTCAGGGTATGATGAAGATGCTGGATAACGCTAGTCTTAGATTAAGGCTTGCAGAAAATTTACATAAAAAAGTGATGACATCATCATTGAAACAGCACATTCTCCCCAAGTATTATGCTTACTATTCGTCATTGATTAAATGAGTTTAAGAAAGACTGTTGAAATATTTGGTCTAAAGATATCTGATATTTCAGCGGAAGAATTAGCCGGCGAAATAAAAAACAGTATTTCGACGGGTACAAAAATCTCAATTACTTATGCAACGCAAGCGGTCCTTAATAAGTACTATGAGGATAAATCAATCCGTAGTTATTATGATGAATTTTCGTTGGTTCATGCTGATGGTGTCGGTGTATATTTAGCTTCAAAATTATTATATAGTAACAAGGGATTTAGCAAGCGACTGACAGGTTCTGATTTTTACGAGTATTTAGCCTTCAGCGCGGAACTTGCAAATGCTAAACTGTTTTTGTTTGGGGATACTCAGCAGACCATTGATAAAGTAGGTAGTTCTGTTGGAGAGTTAAAAATAGTCGGCAAAGAATGCGGGTTTGGTTTTGATACTGCCTCTGTAGTTGCTAAGATAAATGCTTCTGAAGCAGACATTGCAGTGGTAGGCCTTGGTTCACCGCTGCAGGAGCAATGGATTAATGAGAATCGAGGCGCTATTAATTCACCTGTCGTTATTGCTGTTGGAGAAGGTATAAAGATTTTTTCCGGAACAAAAAACCGGGGACCAAAAATTGTCAGAAAAATCGGATTGGAATGGATGATAAGGTTAATCACAAATCCAAAACGGTTATGGAAGCGGTATCTAATTGGAATACCACTTTTTATTTATAGAATTATAAAAGTAAAATAATACTTGGAGTAAAATGCGTTATCATTTTTTAATAGGAGTTTGTCTTACAGTCTTTTCAACTGTTATGGTTGGGCAGCAATATAAGTCAAGTTTAGTTTCTGATGCGAAGGGGTTTGAACTTGGGGTTACGACGAACCTTTCTTCTAAACAATTAAAGAAAAGCGGGGCAAACACTATCGTAGATTATTCCGAATATACTCAACTTGGGGCTGCGGGTACATATAAACTTCCATATCAGGAATTGATAATTGCGTTGCCGCCTAATTCCAAGCCTAAAGTATATATGTTAGTGGAGAAGACCAACACAATCCAAAATGCTACAGTTACTCTTAATCCTGACCTAAAAATTCTTTCCGATACTTCGTATAAAATTGAAGAGCAATTTGTCCCTTCCAAGAAAGTGTCAGCACAAACAGGGGCATTAGAAGTTAAAGGATATTTCTGGTACAGGGATTTATATTGCGTTAATGTTCGTGTTAGATTAGCGGACTATAACTATTCTTCGAACTCCGTATCAGAGGTGGTTTCGTATAAATTAAAATTCGATTTCCCTGAAAACTATTTCTTATCATTAAAAAAATATATCCCAAGGAATAAATTTGAAGAAGAGATTGGCTCAGTCATAGCAAATGCAGATATGGCAGAAAATTTCAGAAGTACACCGGCTAAGTCTATGAGCGATACTGCAGGTGGGTGGATAAATTATCCGGGATCTTATATTAAAATCGGTGTTGCCGAAGACAGAATCTACAGGCTTTCGAAAACAGAACTTGATACATATAATATTCCTTCAGGAATTGATCCAAGAACTTTTAGAATGTATTGTAGCGGAGTGGAAGTTCCTTTATTCGTTCAGGGACAGAGTGATGGTGTTTTTGATGCTGCGGATTATATTGAGTTTTACGGTACAAAAAATTACAGTCCGTATTCACCAAGGATTATCGCTCCTGATGGTGTGCCTTATAATGAATATCTTAATAAATTTTCAGATACATCTTCGTACTTCCTTACTTGGGGAGATTCAACAGGTAAAAGAGTTGCGGAAAAAACTTCTGACATCACCGGAGTAACTGACACGCTGGGTTATTACACCTGCTTTATTCATAATGAACCAAACCTTGAGTATCAAGATGTGTCTGTAGATAATTACAAAAACTCCTATGCCGATAGCCTTGATGCAAAAACCTGGTTTGCGGGATATTTCTTTGACTTTGCGGATGCTGTAATTCCATTACAAGTCAGCGATGTTGTCAAAGGGAAAAATGCAACATTTTATTCAAGGTTTATAAGTGTTGGTTCTAACAGAGAAAGTAACTCTCATTCAGTTCTTTTTGGATACAAAACTTTCACGGCGCTATCGTCTGATACGAATACAACGGCAATCTCAATAAAGTCAGTTAACAGAAATGCAAAAGTAGTTCTTTCCGGCGCGATACCTTCAGATTCTCTTAAGAGCGGAGAAAATAAAGTTGTGCTAAGAACATGGAAAAACGGGACTTCACCAAATTATTTATTGTACGATTGGGTTGAGTTAGAATATCCAAGAACACTGAAAGCTCAAAATGATTCTTTATATTTCGAGATTAGGGACAGTCTGTCGATTGCTCCAAGAATAATCAAAATTGACAATGTTGTTTCAAATGCATCGGACATGACGGTTTATAGAATTAAGCCGAATATTGCTAAAATATCCGGTGCTGTGAATACAGGTTCAAAATTATATTTTGCTGATTCAGTTGGGTTGGGTTATGCTTATTATGTGATTCAAAATTCAAAAATCACTTCAAATAAACCTGCCACACTGAAATCCAAAAAATTTATCAACTTGCGAGGTTTGAATAGACCTGTAGATTATATAACAGTAACGCATTCTTCTTTGTTTAATGCTGCAAGGAACTACACTGGGTTCATTAAAAATAATTATGGTGTTGACACTCTACTGGTTTCTGTTGATGATATTTATGATGAGTTTTCTTTTGGTGTCCCTGACCCTTCAAGTATAAGGGAGTTTTTGAGAGCGGCATTCTCGGGGTGGGTAAAGCAGCCGACTTATTTGTTTTTGCTTGGTCAAGCGTGTTATGATTATAAGAAAAACTTTTTTGCGAAAAAGGGATATGCTTCAAACACAAATCTTGTTCCTTCATATGGCGAACCTGTTTCAGATACATGGTTTGTTCAGTTGAATGATGCCGGCTCTAATCCTTCAATACAGCAGATGTTCGTTGGTAGAGTTCCTGCATCAACGGAAGAAGATGTCGTGGTTTATTTGGGAAAACATACGAGCTATGTTTCTCAAAAATATGATTTGTGGAATAAACGGGCATTACTCTTTTCGGGTGGGGATAATAGTGATTCTCTTCAACTGCTTCAACTCAAATTAGTAAATGACAGAATAATCCGTAACTATGTTTCGCCTGCTCCGCTTTCTATGAATTATGACCACTTTTATAAGACATCAAATCCACCGACAGATTTTGGTCCCTTTGAGCCTAATTATGTTTCTAAGGCTATAGAGGCGGGCGGACTGTTTATATCGTACATCGGGCATAGCGGAACAAGGACATGGGATAACTCAATTTCTGATCCGAACCAGCTTTTAAATAAAGTGAAAAAAAGTCCGCTGGTTTCTGATTTCGGATGCTCAACAAATAAATTTGCTGAACCTGATGTTAAATCTTTCGGAGCGTTGTTTGTTAACGGCGGTCAGACTATCGGGTATATTGGAAATAGTTCTTTAGGCTTTACGAGCACTTCAGTTTATCTGCCTGATTATTTCTATGAAAGTATTTTAAGAGATACTGTGCTGGAAATTGGGCGGGCGCATTTCCGAGCAAAAGAAAAAATGTTTTCTCTATTAGGCAAGGATATATCTTATAGGATTTTCTCTTTATCAAATTTACTACTTGGCGATCCAATTGTTAAGGTTGCAATTCCTCCTAAGCCGAATCTTCATATGGATACTTTGAATATTGAGCGTGTGAATACTGAATCAAATGACAGAATGATGTATGATACACTGCGGATAGTTTACCATAACTGGGGTCGTGCTACAGTTGATAGTGTAGAAATTGGAATTAAAGATACATATGAGTCTGCGGTTGTTATAGATACAACAATTAAGGTAAGGCCAATCGGTTTTGTTGATACACTGATTACTACAATTCGGATCAATAATCGTCCCAACGACCATTTGATTTCTGTTGAATTAGACCCGAATAAAAAAATCACTGAAATCGATGAAGATGATAACAAACAGCAGGCGCGGTTTACTGTTTCAAAGCTAACATTGTTACCAAATATAACAAGTGATTTTCCTGTGGCGGTAAATCCAGTTATGACCATTATGAGTCCCGCAACACAGTTGACTGAAAATGTTAGCGAGATGGTTGTTGAATATGATTCTACAAAATATTTTCTAACTCCAACTTCAAAAATAATCGCGATTGATTCATTCTTTACCAAAGTTTCTTTTGCAACTCTTCCGCTAAATAAAAGATGTTGGGGAAGAGTTAAATTTAATCAGTCGGACACTGCATGGAGTAAGTTATTTCCTCTCTACAGAAGCACAAAGAATATTCCGTTTTATTTGGATGATGCATACAGTTTCGCTTCGCAACAATCAGTTAGCGGGATGAATTATGAATCAGGTATGAAACTATCTAAAGATACTGCAAAGTTTACAATTAAAAGCGGAAGCGGAAATTTCAGTAAGTACGGAAGCATTCTCAAAAACGGTGAAAATATTTTGGGCAATACTTTTACATGGGGGATGGGTATAGCAATATTAGACCCCGTAACTTTGAATGTTGATTATGCGCGAACATATGAGTTCGGCGGATATCCTTTTCTGGCTGACTCTATGGCTGGATTGATAAACAAAACTCCAACCGGGAAGTATGTGCTTATATGCGCAATAGATGACGCTGCCTCTAATCTTAAAGATACATTGAAGAATGCTATAAGGGCATGCGGAAGTAAATTAATAGATGTACTTGGGTTTAGAGAGCCTTGGATTTTATTTGGTAAAAAGGGTGCGGCGCAAGGAACAGTTTCTGAAGTGAAGATGCCGAGCAGTTATCAAGATATACTAAGTTTCGATTCTACAATAGTTGTTACTTTCCAAAAGGGAGTGATATCCACTCAGTCTATTAGCAGGGCATCAAAAATGAATTCTGTAGTTGTGGATGCAACAATCCCTTTGGGAGCCAGGGTAAATGTAAAGCCGATTGGCATAAATACCGGCGGCACGCATGATACAACTCTAAGTACTTTGTCGTTCACTGCTTCAAACACTGCTGACATCAGTGGACTAAATCCTGCTAATTACGCCGGACTGTATTTTGATGTATCTCTTTTGGCTGCTAATGATGGCTCTACACCAGTGCTGAAATCATTCGGGGTTAGTTACGATGAGTCACCAGAACTTGTAGTAAACTATCAATCATTCAGTTTGGGTAAAGACACTATCCGTGTAGGTAAACCGAATACAGTAAATCTTACTATGGCAAATGCCGGCAAGGTAAAAGCGGACAGCATAAGGGTTGTAACTGAAATTGTAAACTCTGATGGAACTACACCCATTAAAGTAGGCGATAATATTTTGGCATCTATCCCGCCTGAAAGCAAATATTCATTCAGTTTTGACTATAATGGACCTTATCATCTTGAGTCTCCAAAATTCAGAGTTACGGTTGACCCCGAAAATAAAATCAGAGAATACATTGATTTTATTGACTCGTTAAGCAATAATAAT
>CAIWTC010000504.1 GCA_903915485.1 uncultured Ignavibacteriales bacterium
GGACTGCAAGGAAAATTACTAACCATATCGGATATGAAGTGTTCCCGAGATTTTCTCCCGATGGTAAATGGATTGCTTTCACAGGTCAGTACGACGGCAACACGGAAGTTTATCTAATACCAAGTTCCGGCGGGGTTCCAAAAAGATTGACATTCACTGCAACGCTAAACCGCGATGATGTTTCGGATAGAATGGGTCCTAACAACATAGTCATGGGATGGCGCGATAATGAAACTATCGTTTATCGCTCAAGACAGATTGAGTTTAATGATTTTAAAGGACAACTCTTCACCGTATCTATTAACGGAGGTTTATCAACACAACTACCGCTGCCGCGCGGAGGATTCTGTTCTTTCAATGCTGCAGGCGATAAAATGGTTTACAACCAGGTGTTTAGAGAATTTCGTACCTGGAAAAGATACAGAGGCGGTCAGGCAGATGATGTATGGCTTTATGATTTTAAAACTAAAGCAGTTAAGAATTTAACAAACAATCCCGCGCAGGATATTATCCCTATGTGGGCAGGAGATAAAGTATATTTTCTTTCTGACAGGGATTCGCGGTTGAATCTATTCTCATACGATATCGCTTCGGGCAACACTGCGAAAGAAACTAACTTCACAGAATTCGATTGCAAGTTTCCGTCATTGGGAGATAAAGCAATTGTATTTGAAAACAGCGGATACATTTACAAATATGATTTAGCTTCAAAGAAAGAAGTTAAAGTAAATATTGTAATCAATGATGACATGAGTGTCGGCAGAAATTCTTTGGTTGATGTTTCGAAGAATATTAATTCATACGAAGTGTCTCCTGATGGTAAACGAGGATTATTCAGTGCAAGAGGTGACATCTTCACAGTCCCTGTTAAGAGCGGACCAATCAGAAATTTAACTGCTTCATCAGGCGCGCATGACCGTAATCCAAAATGGTCCCCGAACGGAAAAACGATTGCCTTCATTTCCGATATGAGCGGCGAGGATGAAATCTATATTGTTGCTCCTGACGGCAACAGTAAGCCTGAGGCAATAACTTCGGGAAGTTTTAATTACAAGTATGCAATTTACTGGTCACCGGACAGCAAGAGAATCATGTGGAGCGACCGGGCACAGAGACTGAACATCGTTGATGTAGAATCTAAGAAAATTGTTCAAGTTGATAAATCCAATGTGTGGGAGATTGGCGATTATGTTTGGTCACCTGACAGTAAATGGGTTGCATATCAAAAGCAGGATGAGAATGACATGTCAAGAGTATATGTCTATTCATTAGATAAAGGCAAAGTCGAAGTTGTGACAGATGAATGGTTCTCCTCATCGAGTCCCGAGTTTAGTGCTGACGGTAAATATTTATTCTTTGCATCCAACCGCACATTTAATCCTACATACGGGTGGCTTGAGTGGAATCATATATATAAAGATATGACTAAGCCATATTTCGTAACTCTTTCAAAAGATACAAAATCTCCTTTCGAACCTAAGAGCGATGAGGCTGCGGTAATTGATACTACAGTTAAAGATTCAAAAAAGGACGATGCTAAATCTGACAAATCAAATAAGACTCAAATTGACTTCGAAAATATTTTTGCAAGAGCAGTTGAGGTTCCTGTGGTTGCAGGGTCTTACTCGAATTTATCATCCGTAGGGATGAAACTATACTACATTAGGAACTCTGCAACATCGCAGCTTTGCGTATATGATTTGACTGAGAAAAAGGAAACAGAACTCGGTGAAGTTAACGGGTTCGAAATCTCTGCCGACAAAAAGAAGATGATTGTTTCCTCAATGGGTTCGCATTTCATAATTGATTTGCCTGCCGGTAAATTGGATTTGAAAGATAAATTGAATACAGCAGATATGAAGGTTATGCTAGACCATAAAGCTGAATGGAAGCAAATCTTTGATGAATCATGGCGGCAGATGAGGGATTTTCTTTTTGACCCGAATATGCACGGAGTTGATTGGAAGAAAACTCATGA
>CAIWTC010000505.1 GCA_903915485.1 uncultured Ignavibacteriales bacterium
AGCCTGATGTAATTGTTTCGATTCAAGGAGTCCTATCCGTAAGCGGTGATGAATGCTTCATTACTTTTGCTGACATAACCGAGAAAAAACAAGTCGAAAGTATTATGGATTCTCGACTGCGTCTGATGCAGTTTGCAATATCACATACCGTTGAAGAACTTTTGACTGCTACCTTGGATGAATTAGAATATTTAACCGGTAGTCAAGTTGGGTTTTATCATTTCCTGGAACCGGATCAACTTAGACTTACACTGCAAGCTTGGTCTACAAGAACCACAAGAGATTTTTGCAAAGCTGAAGGGAAAGGGCTGCACTATAATGTTGCTTCAGCAGGAGTATGGGTTGACTGCGTGCGTGAGCGTAAAGTAGTTATTCATAATGATTATGCCTCTCTTGAACATAAAAAGGGAATGCCCGAGGGTCATTCAGTAATTGTTCGTGAGATGGTTGTCCCCGTATTTCGAGGTGATTTGATTGTAGCAATTCTTGGAGTTGGTAATAAGCCTACGGACTATAATCAGCAGGATGTAAGTATTGTCTCAAATTTGGCTGACTTAGCCTGGGATATCACTGACAAAAAACGCGCTGAAGAAAAATTGCAAAGGGCAAATGAACAACTGTTGCTTGCCACAGCAGCGGGAGGAGTCGGCATTTGGACTTACGATGTCATAAAAAATAAGCTCAGCTGGGATAAGCGAATGTTTGAGCTTTATGGATTACCCAATGAGAATTTTGAGGGGGCATATGATACTTGGACAAACGCACTTCATCCAGATGACATTGTTAAGAGTGATGCTGAGATTCAGATGGCGTTAAATGGTGAAAAAGATTTTGATACTTCATTTCGTGTAGTATGGCCTGATGAGTCTGTTCATTATATAAATGCCCGCGCAAATGTTCGTCGTGATTCAGATGGTAAAGCCCTCATGATGATTGGGACAAATTACGAGATAACTGCTCTGAAATTAGCCGAGGAAACTGCCAATAAAACAAACGAAGCTCTAAATAAGGTGATTTCAGAGAAAGATAAATTATTTTCGATCATTGCACATGATTTAAGGAGTCCCTTTACAGGCCTATTAGGGTTGAGCGAAGTCTTGGCTAGAAAATCCTCAGAATTAACACCTGAAGAGATATCAAAGTTGAGTAAACTACTAAATGAATCTGCTTCCAATATTTATAAACTGATTGATAACCTTTTGGAATGGGCCCAACTGCAAAAGGATACGATCGCATTCTTGCCTAAAGAAATTCAGTTTTTGGAAATAATATCCAAATGTGTGGATATTAGCGCTCAAGCGGCGACTCTGAAGGAGATTGAAATTATTCATAATATTCCTTTGGGACTAAAAATATATGCTGACGAAAAAATGCTTGAGGCCGTATGCCGAAATCTTTTATCGAATGCAGTTAAATTTTCATGGAGAGGCGGAAAAATTACAATAACAGCAAAAGAGATAGAAAACTCAATGCTTGAAATCTCTGTAACGGATAATGGCACGGGAATCCCTGAAAAAGTATTAAGTCAGTTATTCAGCATTGGTGATAAAATACGAAAGAAAGGCACCGAGGATGAGCCGAGTACAGGTCTTGGGTTAATTCTTTGCAAGGAATTTGTTGAGAAAAATCGCGGGCAAATTTGGGTTACCAGCAAAGTAAACGTAGGAAGCACATTCCACTTTACTGTACCACTGGCTCGCTGACAGATAATTCAGACTATAATCTTTTCAGATTTGAAAGAGGGTAGCCAAATCTTAAAATTACTTAACTGCCCGAAGTTTGAAGTATACTTCCTCAGGTGAGAAAATTCCTGCCAAGAATCTTTCGTACATTACAGGTTCCAGGTTAAGGAAGAAATCCAGCCAACTTAATACTTTGAAGTGCGAGGTTATGAATTTTTTCTCCAGTACTTCAAACGAAGCTTTACCCTGATAGTTTGTCCTATGATTTAGTTTCCACTTCTCATAGAATTTGAGTTTACGGTTTCCAATGAATTCATAGTTATCAAAAGTTCTAATGGAGAATGGGATTTTATGATCAGGTTCTCCGTAGTACTTAGTATTCAGAAAGAAAGGGGCATAAACGATTAAGGTACCATTCGGCTTCATTATCCTGAATATTTCTGTAATTGTATTGTGAAAGTTGTTGACATGTTCCAGAATATGTGAACAGTACACTTCATCAAAAGTATTGTCCTCAAAAGGGTAGGGGAAAGTGTTTATATCGTGGAGAGTGTTCCCGCCGTAATCGACTAAATCTAAATTTATATAGCCTTCTTTAATATCGTAACCGCAACCTAAGTTTAGCTTTGTCATCTAATAATACCGTAAAATAGTTCAAAATAATAATATTTAGTTGAATAAAGATACAAATAAGATTGATTTTAAAGCAAAAAAAAACCCGGCATCACCGGGTTTTTTAATGGGTATTTGAAAAGGAGTAGAATCAGTTAAATGCAATAAAAGGAAAATTAACGCCTTCTAATGTCACTTCTTCAACTTTCAGGGTTGCAACACCCCTTTTCAAGAAACCCAGTTCGCGAGCAGCTGCTTTTGAAACATCTAAGCTTCGAGTTCTAGAGAAAGGTCCTCTATCGTTTACTCTAACTATCACTGATAAGTCCGTTTCCGGGTTTGTCAGTTTAAGTAATGTTCCAAATCGAAGATTTCTATGCGCGGCAGTAAAAGATTCCTGGTCAAAGAACTCGCCACTGGCTGTCTTTCTTCCGTGAAATCCCGGTCCATACCAAGAGGCAGATAAATCGCCTACTTCAATGAACTTAACTACCGAGGTATCCGATTTAGCAGCATCATTAACATCGGTTTTCGTTACTGCTGATTTTGGCTCTTCCTTCGCCGGAAGCATCTGAGTCAGGGCACCTGCACCCGCCAAAACCAATAGCACTGAAAACAACAACATTTTTGTTAATGAGTTCAAAGCTACCTCATATTTTGTTATTAAGATAACACAAAGTTAACCATTAAATTGCTTAGGGTAAAGGCTTAGACCTTGCTAAAACCCTCACTAAGTGATAGGGAAATAAACGAACAAAATCGTATATTATTCGTTTAACTAAGCTCATCGCAAGTATGAGTCAAACCACCGAAGAGTTCTTCCGACTGAGTTGATGTAGTGGTTGGGTTCGTTCCTGATGCCATGACCCTCGCGTGGGTATACTACAAACTGACAAGGTACTCCAAGCGTATGCAATGCCTGATACATTTCTCTTGAATTGGATAGGTCGGTATAAACATCCTTCTCCCCTTGAAGTATCAGAGTAGGAGTCTTGATATTATTTGCATAGAACGATGGAGAAGATTTGACATAAAGGTTGTTCAAGTCGATAGGGCGTTCCCAATAGTAATAGCCAAAATACATTCTTTCAAAAGACGGTTGGAAAGAGTTGCTCCAGTCGGTAAAGAAACTGAAAATACCGAATAGTGATACTGCGGCATGGAACCTGTTGTTCTGGGATATTATCCAGTTAGTCATATAACCGCCATAGCTCCCTCCCATGACACCAAGTTTAGCCGTGTCTACAAATCCTTGATTGACGAGATAATCAACACCGGCCATTATATCTTCATAGTCACCCATTCCCAACTCATAGCGGTTTGCCTGACTGAATTTGTCACTATACCCTGAACTTCCGCGAGGGTTTGGGGCGAATACTATGTATCCCATTTTTACCAACTGATGAATCGGGTAGCCTTGGAGAAAGGTATTCTTAAAATTCCCATAAGGTCCGCCGTGACAGGTAACAATCATTGGATATTTCTTGTCGGGGGAAAAACTCTTAGGCTTGAAAAGTAATCCCTCAATATTAAACCTACTATCTTTAGAAGGGTAAGTAACTATTTCGCGGATTCCTAAATCGTATTTCTCCAACTGAGCTGAAAAGTTAGTTACTGCTTTTCCGTTAAGCCAAATTTCCGGTAACTTATCCGAAAACTCGATGCGGGTAAAAATGCCTGATTCAGTTGTCCCGCCAAATTCTGATATGACTCCTTTCAGCTTAGTAGTATTTTCGAACTTCTTAGCCTTTAATGAATACCGGTAAAGATTTGCTGTCATGCCTTCGTTGACTAATACTAGAATTTCATCATGGTTTGACCAGCTAAAGGAAAGTACACTCAAGTCAAAGGACTTTGTAACATTTTCAATTTTGCCGGTTGAAGTATTTAACAAACAAAGGTCTGTCTCGGCGAATTCAACATCAGGTGTGGTTTGCGACTTGAAGGCTAAGTATTTGCCATCTGGAGAATAAACAGGAGAGGTTTCAGGTCCTTCTTGTGCTATGAGTTTAGAGATTTGGCCGGTTTCCAGTGAAACACTCAAGATATCATATTTTTGTTCATCATTATATTCACCGGAGTAGTTCGTCTGATAAACAATATTTTGTCCATTCGGATGAAATTTGATTTCAGTTGCACCGGCATCTAGTTTAATAGTGGTGATAACCTTCCCGGTTTTGCTATCAAATATATTAAGAGCTTTAGCGGGGTTAGTTTTAGGGTATACGGTTTCATCAATTCTAACTTTACGGTCTGCCGAAATTTTATCCGCCGCGGGTTTATCGAATTCATCACTAAGACAGGCAATACGCCCGCCGTCTGAAGACAGAACAAATTCATCTATACCGTTAGGGTCAGCAGTTATCCTTTTTGCTTGGGAGGTAGTAAAAGAATACGCCCAAATTTGATTTCCATCAGCATTACTGTTTGTGTCCGCTACCGCACTATAATCACTTGGGGCAAGAAACAATATATCCTTATTGTCGATTGAGAATTTAGGATTGGTACAGTTAATACTCTCCTTTGTAATTAAACTCTGCATTCCTTTGAGTTTATCAAATATGTATATGGAGTTTATCCACCGGCTTTTTAGAGTATCTGCTGATTTGACTGAATAGGCAAAAAAACTGCCATCTGAGGACATGCATACAGAGGCAGGTATCTGAAGTTTAATTTGCTCGTTGATTGTAAGTTCTACTTTTTGGGCTGATAACTTGAGCGAAATGAGTAGGGTAATTGCTAAACAGTGAAGAAAACTTTTCATAAATTTCTTTCTAAGAAATATTGTGGTTTTTGGTGGTTCTTTTCAAACTAAAGAAGTTCTTGAGGAGGAATTTGCTGTCAGATTCCATCAACCCAGAAAAGACCTTGACTTGATGATTCAAGCGTTTGTCGTCAGCGATATTATATAATGAACCGCATGCACCTGTCTTAGGTTCAAATGCCGCAAAGTATAGATTTTGAACACGGGATAGTACTAAAGCCCCGGCACACATAGGGCAGGGTTCAAGTGTGCAGTAAATTGAGCATTCATTTAAGAGCTCATCTCCGATTGAGTTAGCTGCGGCGGTCAGGGCAATCATTTCTGCATGCGCAGTAGGGTCTTTTAATAATCTTGTTTGATTATAACCTCTCCCAATGATTTTATCTTTATAGACTACTACAGCTCCAACAGGTATCTCATCGGTGTCAAAAGCTCTGAGTGCTTCTTTAAATGCTTCCTGCATGAAACGAAAGTCAAGTTCCGAAAAAATCATATTCTGCTTATAATTGAATGAGTTTCTAGTTTAATAATTTGCATTGTAATGAATAACCTAGTTTGCTGATTTTGATTGATTTAGGATGATTACTCCGAAACCAAAAAATATCAGACCTGCCAAGAAGAAACTAAAAAAAGATGCAAGTGAAAAAGCATTAAAAATTGGTCCCAACGATATGTTCTGCATTTCGGTTAGTTTCTTGGTTTCTTCAGGAATAGAAGCATAAAGAGAATTAATTTTAACAAAGCTAACTGCTGCTAAAACTGTGAGGACAGTGCTACAGAAAAAGAAGATGTATGAAATTACTTTATTTGCTGATTTACTCATAAGATTTCCTTGAATAGATTTTAAAATTTAGCTGAAATATAAATACAATTTAATAAAAGAAAAGATAATTGTTAAGACCTTTGACTTATCTATTGATATTCTTTTTCAAAAAATAATTTTCTACTTTCATAAATATTTGTTAGAATGAAACACTATTTCAAGATAATTAGGTGAAATATTTGGAGTAGGGGATAGTGCCTGAATAATTCCCCCAAAAAAGAGAAAAGCGGAAAACATATTTATTGAACGATAATATATTAATTAATCCAATCGGATACATTCATTCTGAATTTAAGTACAGGTATGAGACTCCCCGGCAAGCAGCACTCTGCGATTCGGGTGAATCTTACATCGAGCTTTTACCTCATAATAATTATGAGCAGGCAGTTATCAATCTTGAAGGCTTCGAGCGAATCTGGGTTATTTTCCAGTTCCATTTGAACCACAATTGGAAACCAATGGTAACACCTCCAAGGCATACAAGAAAGAAAGTAGGGGTCTTCGCTACCCGTGCACCGTATCGCCCTAATCAAATAGGGATGAGTTGCGTAAGATTGATTAACATTCAAGGCTTAAAAATAACAATCACCGATTCGGATATTCTTGACGGGGCTCCGGTTTTAGATATAAAGCCGTATCTGCCTTATTCGGATTCTTTCCCCGATGCCCGAACGGGTTGGGTAAAAGGTAGTGATGAGAGCACAAAATATATAGTCGCTTTTGAAACTTTATCCGCGGAAAAAATGTTATGGTTAAAGAGTGAGGCAAACATTAACCTAAGAAGTTTTGTTAAACTTCAATTGGAATTTTCACCTGTGGATGATACCAGGAAGAGAATTGAGAAAACCTTAAGTGAAAGTAGTGAAGAATATATACTTTCATACAGGACTTGGCGAATTAGGTATATAGTAAACATAGACGAGAATGCTGTAACTGTTATGGATGTTTATTCAGCATATGATGACCAAGAGTTATTCACTGAATTTGACAAGTATGAAGACAAAGCAATTCATCTTAAGTTCAAACAAAAATTTGAAAAATATAACGAAAGAGACTAAATGAAAACAAGTTATTTATGGATTATAGCAGTTTTAATTACTGCAGGGAGTGCTTTTTATCAAAAGACGACTGGTCCAACTTATCCAATAAAAGACAAAACAGAAATTAACGGTAAAGTGATTCGCTATAAACTTGAGAGAAGTCACTCTACAAGTGAAGATTATACATTGAAAATAGAAACTAAGGACTCTTTAATTTCAGGCATGCTTACTTGGAAAAGATTTAAGTCAAATGACTCGCTTACCTCCGAAAAGATGACATACTTTAATGATACTTTGAGGGCGGTTATTCCGGCTCAGCCTTCTGCCGGGAAAGTGCAATATAGAGTAGAGTTAAGTAATCAGGGTACGATAATTCCTTTGACGGATAAAGATGTAGTTATGAGATTTAAAAATGATGTCCCAATGTGGATTTTGATTCCGCATATTATATTTATGTTTTCAATGATGCTGCTATCCACACGAACAGGATTAGAAACTTTTGCTGTTGCACCCAAATTTAATAAACTGACATTTATAACTTTGTTCTTTATGATTGGCGGTGGAATGATTTTAGGTCCTATTACACAAAAGTTTGCATTCGGGGCTTTTTGGACCGGATTTCCTTTCGGACATGATTTAACAGATAATAAAACTTTGATAGCCCTTATAGCTTGGATCGTTGCGATTTGGAAAATGAAGAAATCGAGTAATCCTAAACCATGGGTAATCGGTGCGGCTATTGTGACCTTTATAGTGTTTTTGATTCCTCACAGTGTCATGGGCTCCGAGATTGATTATACTAAAAAGTAATTTAGAATTATGAGTTATTAATTATGAAAAGAGAATGGATAATTTGCAAATGCAATTATTCATTCTCTTTTTTTGTAGTTATACAAAAGTGTATAACGCAGTATATTTGCTTAGTTTATTTTAATTCTCTTCTTAATAGGTAATCTATAATATCTTGTTCCATCAAATTGGTGGAAAGCATTTGCAACTGCTGCTGCAGTCGGGACTAATCCAACTTCTCCAACGCCCTTGCTTCCATGAGGTCCATGAGGGTCTTCGACTTCAATGCCTATCACTTCAATTTTGGGAGTTTCTTTTGCTCTTAACACACCCATTTTACGCAACTTTGTGCTTTTGGGAATACAGTTTTCCAATTCCAGTTCTTCGGAAATACCATAACCTAAACCCATATGAACGCTGCCTTCAATTTGTCCTTCAAACAGAGTAGGATTAATTATTCTGCCGGCATCATGTGCTGCTACAATTTTTTCGATTTCGCCTTTATCGTCGAGAAGGACTACTTGTGTTGCAAAGCTATAAGAGTAGTGAGTGATAACTTCATCAACTTCTTTTCCAGGTTTGGTCGTGAAGTTGCACTCCCAAGAACCAACATATGTATTGCCAATTAAATCAGAAAGTATATTTGTTCTAAGGTCTTTCTTTAAGTTGATAGCAGCATTGGCAATTGAGTTGCCAACAACAGATGTTGCGCGCGAGGAAGTGGTCATTCCTGCCCGTGCTTCATCTTTAGTGTCAATAACTACTTTAATTATTGAGGGGTCAATCCCTGTCTCATGATGGAGAAATTGAACTGCCATAGTATTAACGCCTTGTCCCATTTCTGTCCATCCGTGAGAAAGTATTACTTCATTATCTGAAACAATATTTATTTTAACGATTCCTTCGTCTTTCATTCCGTTTCCAACGCCTGTATTTTTTATTGCACAGGCAATACCGGCATATTTGGCATTTTGAAAAACATCTTTTACGGCTAATAAGGTTTGGCGCACCCCTGCACCGCGGTTAAGTATTTGTCCTGTCGAAGTCATTCTTCCTTCTGCAAGCGCGTTATCATAACGGAATTGCCATCTGTCAAATCCGCCTTTTTCGCAAAGCTCATCAATACATCCTTCAATAGCGAAAGCAACTTGATTCACTCCAAACCCGCGCATAGCACCGCAAGGGAGGTTGTTAGTGTAAACTGCTTTACTCTCAATATCAACTGTAGGAATCTCATAGGGACCTGTAGCGTGTCCAGCAGCGCGCTCCAGAACTTTCATCCCGACAGATGCATAGGCCCCGCTATCGCCAAGGATGTCTGCTTTTAAGTAAGTGAAAATTCCGTTTTTATCACAACCCGCTTCGTATTTCATTCTCATCGGATGTCGTTTGGGATGCATTATGATAGACTCATCCCGGTTTAATCTTACTTTAACAGGCTGTTTCAACAAATATGAATAAAGCGCTGCGTGTCCTTGAACTGATAAATCTTCTTTACCTCCAAAGCCGCCACCATTTGGAACCATCGTGACCCGGACTTTTTCAATTGGCAAATCAATAATTTTTGCAATTTGCCTGCGGTCATCATAGACTCCCTGACCTTGTGATAAAATTTCAATTCCATCAGAAGTTGTTCGGGCAATTGCGCATTCAGTTTCCATGAA
>CAIWTC010000506.1 GCA_903915485.1 uncultured Ignavibacteriales bacterium
GTGAACATAATTTCAAATAATCTGAAAATTTTTCTCTCTGTCCAAACTCTTCTCTCTTGAATTTTATTAATAACAAAATTAGAAAAGTCAATAAAATCAGGATCTTCCAAATCATGCTCGGACAACTTGAAAAAATATTCCGGAAGGGTTGGTTTAATAATTAAATACTGCTTCATAATATCCGTTAAAATATTTGAGCAATACTGCGAGACCGCTCTGTCCCCCTGCAGTGCAGAGTTGATAGCAATATCTCCGATGAAATCAATTTTTTCTGTTACATTAGCTCTTAACTCATCTGAAACTTCATTCTTTACCTTTATCTTTGCTAATTCCTCGAAGGAAGCAGTGGTCTGGGCCTCAACATATGCAATAAAATTATTCGGGTGAAGGAAATTAAATATGTGGCTAAAATAAGGAATGACTAGCAGCAATGATGTAACAACAAGTAGTGCATTCACTATAATACTTACAAACGGGAAAAATTCAGGAGTAACAATATGTGCGACCCAAATAGAATTAACTGAAGCAATTACAAAAAGAGCCATTGCCCAAAAATTTCTGCGGTCTCCAACGAACAGATCCATAACTTTCGGTGAGTACTTGTTAGATGCCATTTCCACGATAATCGCTATTACCGTAACCGTGATTCCAAGAATGGCAGGAGCAACTTGGGTTAGCCCGCCTAAAACATTTGCCAAAATCCCCGGATCAACTGCAAATATATTTGAGAGTAAATGATTGATACCTCTGCCGTCAATATGCTTATCTATAACATAAGTCACAATAATTATTACAAGACACAATAAAAGCTGAACCAATAAAGGTTTAGCCCACGAATTAGAGCGCTTCATTATGTTTTATTTCCATTTTTCCGTACCATTATATTATTCCTGACTTTTTAGTAGATATCTTTTTACAATATTACAAAAGGATAGTTAAAGCAACAAGAAAATAATCTAAAATATCACTTTTTTGGTCTTGCAAACTGCCGTATTTCAAGGGAATATATAGCTAAATTTGGCTTAGTATTTCCAGCAATATTTTTTTTACTTCCACTTTTTCTTCCCCTTCAAACAAATTATGCCCTGAATTTTTGAATGTATGAATATCGGGGAGTACTTTTAGCTTTTCAAGTTTTGTCTTGACAGACTCGGTTTCTATAGTTGTATCATTCGCTCCGACCAAAACAGATATTTTTTTAGCATCTAGCTTAATATCCTCAATTATTTCCGAAAGTTTCCAAAGCTGACTGATTGCCTGAGTCGGTACTGCACGATACACAAATCTTTTCGACTTGGTATCACTCAATTCCTGTGAACGCGATTTTTTGAAGACATAGGGGCGGAATAGTACAAACAAGCTTAGCATAGCCCTAGATGCGATTACCCTTGCATACCATTTATGTGATTGCTTATATGTCAGATATGGCGAGGTTAGAATAATATTTTTTAATTTATACTTTGATGCCAGGTAAAGTGCGAGAAGACAGCCCATAGAATGAGCAACAACGATTACATTATCTGATAATTTAGAAACTATCTCATATCCCTTAACAGCATCAAAAATCCAGTCCTCATAAACCACAGTTTTTAATTTTTCAGGGGCGCTAGAACCAAACCCGCTTAGGCTTAATGAATAGTAAGGTATATTCTGCTTTTCCAAATCAGGCAAAAGAATATTAAACTCAGTTGAAGAAGCTGAAAATCCGTGAATAAATAAAACTCCCTTTCCCGAATCTCTACTACCAGGGAAGAGTAAAGGTTTTGTTTCCTCATAATATAAGGTGTTATCAATTGGAGTAAAGGAATTATCCTGAGAGTTTATGAAAGCCAATACTTTGTTTTCCAGACCTCTGATAACAGCGTATATTAAGACAGCGCCTGCCACAAAAGCTAAATCTGGTATAGATACAAACAATAAATAATAAATGCTTACTGCAATCAAAAGTATGCTGATGACATTAAGAAGAGAAAACATTCTTGATACCAAGTATATATTTCTATTATAATTACTTTTACTATTAATATTCACATTATAAAGAATTTTTAATTTTTAGAACCCAATACAGGAGCATATCAGTTATGGCTTTATCCATAGCTTAGATGCTTCGTCATATTTTTTAATGACCTTCGCGGGATTACCAACGGCAACAGAAAAAGCAGGAACATCTTTTGTAACAACACTTCCGGCACCAATAACAGCATGCTTGCCAATTTTAATTCCTGCGACAATAACAGCATTCGCACCTATCCAAACATCGTCTTCAATGATTATTTGTGAAGTACTTATCGGCTGAAGGCTTGGTGGCAAAGTAATATCTTCAAATCCATGGTTCAATCCCGAAAAGGCCACATGCTGAGCTGTCATGACATTGTTCCCAATGGTTATTGGCCCAATTATGACATTAGATAAACCAATTCTCGTGTTAGAACCGATTATGACATCACCAACGCCATTATTGACTACACTAAAATCTTCAATAGTTGATTTATCTCCAACAACGAATTTGTTAAACGGCAGAGTATCAATTCTCGACCTTCTTCTAATACAAGCACCTTTACCTGTTTTGTGTACCAGAGGATTAACAAGTAACTTTACCCAAAGGCGGGGGCGGGCTTGATTTCTTGGCATCAGGCAAAACAATACAATATTTTTGATGGCAGAATTATTCTTCAGAAATTCTTTCAATTTAGTTATCATTTTGACTTTGCCTTTTCAACTTTTGATATTGCATCATAAATCATATTAGCGTTATTTTCCCAAGTATGGTTACGGGCAAACATAATCCTTTTTGTTACCAACTCAGGTGAATTTTCCGCTAATGCATTTTTAATCAGTCTGATGTAATCAGCAGTATTTTCAGCAAGATAAGTATAAGGTTCAAAAATATCCATTGCCGATGTTTTAGTTGCAACAACTTTTTTACCCAACGCTAAATACTCATCGATTTTCCGGGGGTAATTACCAATGGTAACTTCGTTTACTATTTGCGGGTTCAAACAAACATCAAATTTACTTACATAATTAGGCAACTCAGCCATATCTTTCCTGCCTAAGAAATAAACATTTTTCAGCTCATGAAGTTTGCTTTGTTTAAATTTTTCATCTTCCGGCCCTACAAAAACAAAAGATATTTCGTTTAATGCACCCGCAATGTTTTCCAATAGTTCAACATCTAATCGTAAACTTGCTAATGCACCAACATAGCCTACAATCGGTCCGCTTATTGACGACATATCTTCAGGAATACTAAAAGTTCTATTAGAATCAAAAAGAGTAAAGTCACATCCTTGACCAACAAAGAAAGAATTCGGGTTGTAACTCCGGGCATAATCAGCTAAATAATTTGAGTTAGCCACAGTACAATCGGATTTGCTAATAAGCAAAGGCTCTAGACGAGTCCCATGCTTCTTCCAATAATCAACTGCCACCAAATAATCTCTTGAATAGTACACGGAAGTGTTTGGCTTCAAATAATCCTACAGATAAAAACTGCGGAAAATATCATTGTCATTAAAAAGTATATAATCAGAAAACTTTAGTTCTTCAGCAGCCTTCAAAATTTGCGCAGCGTATTTCTTATTATTTCTTTTGTTCATGAAATCAAATATTGCAGGTACAGGAATTCTTGTAATCGATTCCAAAACAGAATTCGGGAAGTAATTCCATAAATTTTCCGCCACTTTATATAACTGTGGCTCTTCACCTTTTAATATCTTAATTCGCCTTTGAATTTCAGGCCGGTGCTTTTCCTTCATCAATGTATTTCTATCCAACGGAGGGTTTACATATAGCACTCTATTAGAACGGGAAAATTCTTCTGCCAAGTTTTTGCAGTTGCTTCCAATATCGACATCCCAGGCCTGCAGCCCGGTGATAATTATATCTCTATTCTTCACGGATTAGCATCCTCAGTTTTATTTGATTTTATTTTAAATACTTTTTCTTTAATGATTGTAAAGCCATCTTTATAAAACCTCAAGCAGTACACTAGTGTATGAGAATATTTAATCCCATACAAACGGCGCAATATAATTCCTGCAATGATAACGAACAAAAGCATAGCAGAACTCCCGCCTAATGCTGCTCCTAGTGCGGGCGATGTATTTTTGAAAAGCGATACGAAAAAATAGATTGCGCCAATATTGTAAAACATTATCCCAAGCAGGAGGTAAAAATTAATTCTCGGCCTTCCGGTTGAATCTACAACAACTCCAAACTGCCGCATAAAAGGCTGAAGTATAGACGCTGCGAGAATCACCTGCATCACGGGGATAGAATTTGCGTAACCTGTGCCGGCAGCTAAGTTCATGATAAATTTTGCGGAAACACCAAGCACGATTACTATTGGAATTATTATCGCAAGCAAAAGACCTACTGCCCGCTCATATAAATAAACAACCGCATCTTTCCCCTGCTCTGCCACCCGTTGAGCACTCTTAGGGAAAACGATAGAAGATAGTGCTGCGACGGGAACATCAATAAAATTTGTCATACGATTAGCAGCATTAAATATTGCCACTTCGCTTGTCGGCATCATGGCTCCGAGAATCATCTGGTCAACACTTGAATAAATCATTGAACTAATGTTTGTACCAAAAACAAACTTCCCGAAATGAAATAGCTTTTTCACCCACTGCCAGTCAACAGGTAAAACTACTCTGAAATATTTACGCACGAAAATGAACCCCGTGCATAAAGCCATAAAAGCAGCTGCCATTTGGAATAACACTAGAGATAAAAGGTCGATTGTAGTTTTCGTGAAATAGAAATATAGTATAACACTGAAAAATGTTCCTTGACGAATAAGTCCTGTTACAAATATTCCCTTGAAGTCATAATTGGCCTGTTGGATAAAATTGAATTGCGAAAAACCTATTAGCAAAAATGTTGTTATTGAATAAAGGTAAAACATTTTTGATATCGCCGGACTATGCCAAAGATTCGACAACACCGGTGCAAATACAAGCAACAAAACAATAGAGCACATCGTCACTATGATATTCAGCATCAGTGAGGCAGTCAAAACTTTAGGGTAATCTTCCTTCGAAGCCCCGGCCGCGAATTTTATCTGAGCATTCTGTATCAATCCGTTTCTTGCAACTTCTATGATGGCAGTAACCGTAATGAACAATGCCCAAGTACCAAATTCGGATTTTGGTAAAATTCGTATTAAAATTAAAAATCCGCCAAATCCAAAAACAAGCGCACTGAACCCATTAAGAATCGTATAAATACCGGATTTCATCCAATATGGATCTTTAGCAAATTTCATGCTTTTTGTCCACTTATTTTTGAATATACTTCTTCATTACGATGGACCAACTTTGCTAAATCAAATTTGCTTTCGACAGTCGCCCTTGCTTGCACGCCTAATCTTTCTCTAAATTTAGAATCAGTCGCCAGATTAATTATCCTATCAGCTAATTCAGACTCACTTCCGCATTCAAATAATAGACCGTTTTTATCATGTTCTAATGCTTCTGTAGTACCGTTAATATTGGTAGCAATACATGCCACCCTCATAGACATTGCTTCAAGCAAGGCCAAAGGGATAACTTCCCATAGCGACGGCAGAACAAATACATTAACTGAATGATGAATATTTTGAACATCACTGCGGAATGGAGTAAACACAATTTTATCAGTAACATTAAGTGCTTTAGCTAATTGGATGACTTCCTGTTTAAGTTCTCCGTCACCAACAACCAGAAACTTCACATTAGGGCACTTCGATGCAACGATTGGAATTGCTCTAATAAAAGTCAACGGGTCTTTTTGGAATGTCATTCGTGCAACAAAGCTTACAATTATGTCCTGTTCAGAGAATCCGAATTCATCTCTTAAATTTTTCCATTCAGAATCAGGATTAAACTTTTTTGTATCAATGCTATTGTGGATAAGTTCATAGCTTTTTCCACCGCAGTATTTCCGACCTGAATTTACATCTGACTGCGAACCGCAAATCACTGTATTGCATAATGAAACCAATAACCGTTCAGAAAGCTTTCTCGATAGCGTAACAAGCGGGTTATTCCCTGTGTGGAATGACCAACCATGAACCGTATATAGAATTTTCTTCTTGAGTAGTTTTGCAGGAATAATTGAGTTTGTGCCTGCCCTTGTCCCATGCGCATGGACTATATCAAAATCGTTTTCAGATATCAATTTTTTCACAAGCGGATAAACGCTGAAATCGAATGGCTTCTCTGTTGGGATAATATGAGTTTTAATTCCAATCTTCTTTAACTTATCAATCATCTCGCCATCGGTAAAACTTAGAACTTCAACTTGAAATTTATCAGTGTCAAGATTAGATACTAAATTATATAAGTATGTTTCGCCTCCGCCTACAGAACCTTGCCTGATTGTTTCTAATATCTTTATCTTCTTCATTGCTTATTTTGCTTTTGCTTCAGAATGTCATCTATATAAATTGTTTTTGATTTTTCAGTAACCATAAACTCTTTGTTTGAGCGCTTTAGTCTGAATAGCGCTAATATCTGGTTAAAAACAAACAACGGCAATTTTGGAACAGAATACAGAATTTCTTTTTCAGCATTAGACAAATATGCCGAAAGAACCACATTAATAAGAAATATACTGAACCCAATTAACCATGCGATAGCCATCTGAATGCTAATAACAAAATTCACTCCTAAAAATAGTAGCGAATACAACCCTATAATAACCAAAGGCGGAGTGCTTATCACAAGTCCGAAATATGTAATATTAAAATTAAATGCGGCTATACCCTTAAAAATAATTCTAAGGCTGTCTAACAAATGAAGAAAATATGAATTCAGCCAACGCGTCCGCTGTTGAGTTACCTGTGCCCCGCTGCTGGTTTTTTCATCATAGACAATTGCATCCGGCGCATACGCGATTATATTATCCTCAAGTACTAACTTATTCTGAAGCATTTTGTCTTCTGCAACAATAATGGGTTTACTCAAGTTTTCATTTTCTATTTCCTGCACCATCCTGGTATATGTCTTTGACTCAATTGCCATTCCGCTTCCGGCAATAGTCGCCGAAGAACCCAGCAAAAATGGGATAAGTCTTTGAGTATGATTGTAATAATAATCACTGAGTGCATCGATACGGGAATATACAGTATCTAAATTTTTTGGGGCCCTGCGCCCTTGAATTGCGCGATATCCCTTGGAACAAAATCTGTTTATCTCATTCAAGTAATCAGGATGAGCAAGATTATCAGGGTCAAATATTACAATATAATCGTGCGTAGATGAGAGATTTTCGATAGCATGCAAAATTGATTTTGTTTTGGAGTTAAGAAATGGACTAGGGAAAAGTACTGACAACTTATCGGAACTGAGTGGATATTCCAGTGGCGTGCAATTATCTGCAACAAGATAAATATGATAGTTAGAATACTTCTGTTTTAATAATGAATCCACAGAAGGCAAAGTAATTAAAACATCTTTGTAAGCAGTAATAATTATTGCAAAATCAGTATCCTTTACTGAATCAGCACTGCTCTTAACTTTAGCTCTGCTTAGAAACAAACCCACAAAAGTATTCAGGAATGGAAATAACAAAAAGATTAGAAGAATTATTTGAACAGAATAGAACACCCAAAGCAAAGCATTCCCGGGAAGAGAATTCATACTTCGCTCTTTGAAAGATTTCGCTTAAGAAGTTTTTTTACACTGATTCTAAACTTGCTTCTTTGCTTTGTAACTTCTCCGTAAGAGTTTTCTAAATTGTCGATTGATACTTTATTTAATATGGCGCCGATGAATTTTTCATTCAACCCAGTCATATACATTGCTGCTTCCTTATCAGATGTGTCAAATGTTTTGTTTGCTTCGAATACAACTGCTGCTTTGTCAACAAACTCAAGAAGTTCCTTTGAGTTTGGATATTTAGTTATTGAAGGACCTTCAATGAAGACTAAATCATACAATGCACGGACGGAGTTAAACTTATCTGATAAACTTTCTTTAGTGGCTAATTCCATCGGGGAAGAAGCTGATACACCACACCCTATTATATCTACATTTGATAAAGAAGTGCTTGATATTGCAGAATCTAAGTTTAATTCTCCCCCAATCCATTTTTCAAATGTCGGGGCAGCATTGAACTGCCGGGTTAAATAATTATTGTATTGATTAGCATCGATAACAAGAATCTTCTTCCCTAACAATCGCGCCGCATAGACTAGCGCAATAATAACCAGCGATTTACCCTCGCCTTTCGTGTTTCCTGTTATCAGCAAAAGTTTTCCATCTCCCAGTGCCACACCGATTGAATGCCTCAAGTTCTTTAGCAAATCCCTGAACACGAGTTGATTAGGGGGCATATCGGTTGTGTTAAACAAATTGGAAAAGTTTAATTCTTTATTATCCAAGTAACTAAGGTAGCCAAGCAAATTCAATTTAGATATCTGAACGAATTGCCTGGGCGTTTTAATAGATAGGTCTAAATATTCCATCACAAAAATCATCACAACCAAGACAATTAGCGTAATTAATGCTGACATAATCACCAGCAAGGCCCTCTTCGATGCCTCAGGACTCTCAGGGGGAAGCGCATATTCAATTTGCTTGATATTCATACCGACAGCATCAGTTGAAAACTTGGCGAGATTCAATTTATTTAATATTACGAGATAAGCCTCAACTAAAACATTTATCTCTCTGTCAAAAGAAGATATTGTTGCTTCAGATGGAGTGAATTTGTCAATAATGTTTTGAAGTCTTTGCCGCTCCCTATCCATCGACTCCACACCCTTTTGTGCAATCTGTAAATCAAGCTCATAATTAATTTTTTTAGTTACAAGTTCGCGTAAAGGAACATCGGGGTCTAGAATAAAGTTATCAGAAATATTTTTTATTTCTCCTTGTAACTGCCCCCTTACAAGAGACAATGAATCCCGCAGTTTGAAGTCGCTGAAATTTGATGCTATGTACCGGTCATTAATATCCGTAATCAACTGCTTCAAAGATTCTATCTTTACATGATACGGTTGAAGTTTGACTTCAAGAAATCCTTTTTGCTGTGCAGAAAATTTAGAGTCAATCTCTTTGATTGCTCCCCGCAGAGATGGTATTGATTTATTTTCACTTTCACGAGTCAATTCCAGCGCGGATATTTGATTTACCAAGGACTTAGTTTGTTCGTAAAGGTTTATGATTTTATTTTTTTGCTTATAGTCCTGAAGTTCTGAGACAAGTTTGTCCAGTTCAGCTTTTTTCTCTCTTGCCAATTTTTCAAAAAAATCAATTGAGCTATTCCCTTGGAGATTTTTAATTGTCCGGTAGTATTGAATAAACTCATCACAGATTGTATTAGGCCCAAAAGCAGCCAACTCCGCTGTCTCTGCTTCAAAAGCAATCAGCAAAAAGTCACTGTTTCCCACGCGTTCAACTTTAAGTTTTTTCAGAATACTTTCAGAATCATAGCCACAGCTTTTTATTAATCTTGAAACACCCGCCTCATCTTTTGAAGCATAGTTAACACCACTGAAAGCAGAAAGTTTTTCCTTAAGAATTCTAATTACATTTGCTTTCGCCTCTGGATTCATCTCCATAAGCATTTTGGAGGGCTTCCTAAGCGGGGATTCATTTTCCAAATCATGAAGTAGTAATCGATAGGAGAGCAAATCAATATTTTGTCTAGACTTAATCAGCTCAATCAGATTGCTAAATTTGGACTGCGTAACAAAAGTTGATAACAAATCACTTTTATCCTCAAAAGATATTTTTGTATCGTCAAGTATTCCTGAGGCCAACTGTGCCTGTGACTTGTAAACACGGGCACTATTTAGTGTCAAAAGAAAAACAACCGCCGCTGCAAGAAGAGGGGCTATCATCAATAGGCGTTTGCGCTTGACTAATATTCTGATGAACCGGACAATGTCCATTATTTCACTTCCTCCAGTTTAAGGCAAATAATTTCTTCAAGGGATGCTTTATGATATAAAATATCTCCTTGAGATTCTGCCCGCCGTTCCAAATTGTCTGTATATGACCTTAATGTTTTGTCGTATTCCTCAAGACCTACTTCACCATTTTTAAATTTTATTTTCACCAAATTCAAAGTTGATTCGGAATCCTCAACTGCTCTGGAGCGGATTTTTAACATTTCAACGCTTCTTGAATAGTTTGCAAACCGTCTTAAAACTTCCGCTCGAATATATATTTTTTGCGCCTCATAATTGTCCCTGGCAATATTCAATTCCTCTTCAGATTGAGCTATCCTACTTGGAGTGAGGAATACATTCCCAATATTTACTGACACACCCAAACCAAATTTTGGGAATGTCGTACTAGTTGTCGTCGTAGTTCCGGTAATTTGCGGAGAGTACTGATATGATAAATTCAAGTTGTTCAGCCATGACCACTTTGATTGATATAGCCCTTCTTCAGTTCCTTTGATTCTACTCTGCAATGATCTGTTTTGCGGATAGTTCTTCCATGCGGTCTCTATAAGCTTCTCAACAAAAACTTTTGTTGTTGAATCCTGCAGTGCCGCGATTGGATTAAATATCTGTGAATATAAATTTATAGGAATAAATACCATTAGGCAATAGACTAAGATTTTTCTCATTCTGAACAATTTTTTTTATACAAAGTGTTTACTGATAATTTTTTAATTACTCTGCTCCCGTGCGCTTAATTACTGCTGCAAAAGTTTCCCAAAGCATTTTTAGATAACCTTTATAAGTTTGGAACTCAGCATACTCTCCCAAATAATCTAATTGCTTCGAATCAAGGTTCGTCAAAACCGACTGCATGCTGTCATGTATTGCGCGCTCTTCCGCAGTTAAAGCAGAACGGCCGCGTGCCTGCCAAAAACCTGCTATACCTAGCTTTCCTTCAAATCGAAGATGTGCCATTTCACTAAGGTCTATTTCTCCGCCTTCAGATTTTAAACCTGATGTCAGCAACGATTCAGCTTCATAAGTCGGCAATGCCCAAATACCTACAAAACTCATATCGCCCTTAAGAACATTTATAAACAAAGGCAATTCATCTATAGAAGTTTTCCTTAAAAAATTTCCAATCTTTGTAATTCGAGGGTCGTTTTCAATTTTAACAAAAGGCCCGCCTTCGTATTTATTCTTCAAGTCCTTAACGCGCTTGTCCGCATCAGTGTACATCGTCCTGAATACATAATACTTTACTGCTTGTTCTTTCAGGTAAACATACCAATGCTTTCCTTGCTTATCTATCTTTGGCGACCGAAGTCTTTTTGAAACATAAAATATCGGACCGGGCGAATCTAACTTTATCAGGATTGCAATAATCGTAAACGGTATCGATAAAAATAAAAGCATGAGCGCTGCAACGATACGGTCAGTTACATTAATCATAAATTGATTAATGCGTTCATTCACTGAAATAATCCTGTGTGTCTTTAGTATCTTTGGGTCGTCAATGAAGACACCATAATTATTTGGAACACTCAAATGATAATTTTTATTTACAACAGATTCTTTTATTTCCACACCGGGGCCAACCCAAGTGTTTGAAAGAATTATACTGCTATCAATTGTGGCTTTCTTTTCAATTGAAACTTCATCACCAATAATGACGGGGCCGATGAGATCAACTGACTCACTAATATCTGAGTTCTTACCTATTAATACAGGGCCGATTGCTCTCTCCAAAGTTTTCTTATCAACTTTAGCAGTGGGATGAACAAATATACCCGGGCGAATTTCTTTTGCATCAAAAGAGTATCCGGGCACTTTGCCATTCATTACATCCATGTTTACGCGCCAATAGTCTTTCAATCCTCCGATATCATCCCACTCCGCATCAGTGTGATACGCAAAGAAAGGGAATCCTTTTTCTAATAGTAGCGGGAACAATTCTTTTCCGAAATCATATTCGGTTTTCGGAGGTATCAAGTCAAGTATCTCAGGCTCAAGAATATAAATACCAAGATTAATTAAATTTGAAAGCGCTTCTTCTCGTTTAGGTTTTTCCTGAAAACTTTTGATTGCATTGTTACCATCTACAACAACTACTCCGTATTGAGTCGGGTCATCAACATACTTTACAGCAATCGTCGCTTTCGATTTATTCGCTCTGTGATATTCAAGCATCTTAGTTAAGTCAATATTGGTGAGGCCGTCACCCATAAGCACGACAAATGTTTCATCGAAGAAACTTGCAATTCTTTTTATTCCTCCCGCAGTACCCCAAAGTTTTTTCTCGATTGAATAAGAAATATTAAGCCCGAAATCCTTTCCGTCACGGAAAAAATGGTCTACCTGTTCAGGCAGGTGATACAAATTTATTTTTATATCCTTTATTCCATGCCGTTTGCATAATTCCACAATATGCTCTAAAGATGGCTTGTTGACAATCGGCAGCATTGGCTTTGGTATTGTCAAGGTTAAAGGCATCAGCCTCGAACCCATTCCGGCGGCTAAAATCATTGCTTTCAAGGTATTACTCTTATTTAATTCTCTTTTTAATTGTAAAATTATCATATCCGTCCGGACTACGATAATATCCGGTGTAATGCGTAAGTTTCGTTATTAAACTCAATCCGTAATGTTCAGGAATGTCAAATTCATGTTTTTCTCTTGAAATATTTTTTTCGATTCTGAAATAAACATCAAAAGGCCCGGTAACTCTGCAGTATATATCATATTCATAATCACGATACACTACAAAATCAGAGCCCAATATTTCATTACTAAATGGTGGAACAATAAGCGGATATTCTCGTTTTTCGTTTATATAACTGTTCACTTGTTTAATCACAAACGGATTATTTTTTGTTTTTATAGTAACGGATAACTCATCTTCATCAACACTCAGCACTATTGTAACGCAATCGCTCTGACTGTGATTAACAGCATTGGAAAATAATTCATACATAACAATCCGCATGTCCTGTGTGAATAAATTAAATAATTCCTCGCTATAAAAATTTATCTTCGATTTAAAAAGCAATTCACTTGCGTCACTAACATAATGACAATATTTTAGTTTACTTGGGACAGTAACTGAAACAGTCTCTTTAGGCGTAGTCATGTTTTGCTTAGTAGCTTGCTATTGCATCATTTTTGTTTTCAAATATTTCAAATACTTTATAGAGTCTGGTTAATTCAAACATAGCTCTAACCGGAGGTTGAAGGCCAAGTATTTTTATATCACCTTTTAAGGCGGTTATCTTTTTTAATCCGGATACTATTGCGCCCAAAAAAGAGCTGTCAACAAATTCAACTTTTCCGAAATCAAGAATAAAGTTTTTAGACGGACTTGTTTCAATTAAATTCAAAAATGCTTCCTTGAATTCCTTAGAGACTTCCATGGTAGCGCGCTTTTGCAGCAAATCCACCAAAACAACTCCATTTTCTTCTGTTAAGTCGTAATAATTCATGATACTTCCATTCCTTACATTTGATTATGGCCAAAAAAATATACTTTTTATATGTGAATATCCTATTTTTTTTGTAGATTAAAAAGGAATTTCTTTAACAATTACAGCAGTGAGAAGCTTGATTTTATGCAAAGATTGGTTAAATATTTAGTACTACTTATTTTTATTAGTTTTAACTTCAGAACAAACGCCCAGGACTCCGTATCTTTTGCCAGATTTTTTGGATGCTCCTCGGCTAATGACTTCACTATTAACTCAATCGGAACAGTTTATTTACTTGAAGGAAGCAGTTCAGAAATCCTCCAAATTTCGCAGTCCGGCAAAATCATCAAACAATCAGGCGGTTTCGGGTGGGACGATGGTCTTTTCGATAACCCAAGTTCAGTATTTTCAAACCTCCTTTCCGTTATTGTGGCAGATAAGAATAACCACCGCATACAAATCTTCGACAAAAACTTAAACTTCAGTGGAAAACTTAATCTTTCAAACACTCCAAGAGGCAAAGACCCGATTAAATATCCTATCGACTGCGCAATTTCTCCGCAAGGCGACTACTTTGTATTAGATTCTGAAAATAAACGCGTCGTAAAATTTAACTCGTCAGGAGAATACCTTACTGAGTTTGGAGGAGTTGATGCCGGAGTGTATTCCCTAAAATCCCCTTCAAAAATAATTATTCAGGAAGAACAGATTACAGTAATTGATGCTGCTGCATTAGTTACATTTACACAGTTCGGTGATGGGATTGGCTCAAAGCAATTAGGGAATAACATCGGGAGCATTTATTTAACCAATGATGATTTCTATTATTCTGTAGATAATCAACTTTTCAAATCACCTGTTGACGCAGCAAGTACGGCAAAGTTAATTACAAAAGTTGATGAACCAATTCTTAAGATAGAAATATTTGAAGGTAGCATTTATCTTCTCACCAGACACGCAATATTCAAAAGTCAGAATTAGCATTCATGACTAATGTACTGAGGGGTCCGGTTAAGTATTTATTTTACATATATACGATATGGGTTATCGGTGCGTTTTCATTACTCTTAACGCATCTCTCTGAGTTTTCCCCGCAGTTTTTATTCTTCCTAAAAGGATTGTACCACACAAGTTGTCATCAACTTCCCGAAAAAACATTTATCCTTTGGAACACTCCCCTCCTCGTATGCTGCCGCTGCCTTGGCATTTATTTAGGCTCTCTGATTTCATTTGTAGTTTTCGCCACTTTCAGATTTAATAAACCATCGATTTTTGTTATCTTTGCATTAATTGTTCCACTTATTCTTGATGTGTCCAGATTATTGCTTCACATCGGGGGTTACTCCAAAAGTATTGGATTTATCAGCGGCTCCATTTTTGGAGTTGCCGTCAGTGGACTTATATATTCAGTAATCAAGGAATCTCCTAACAAATAATGAATACTAGATTTTCACCCGCACTGGTAGCGGGCTTTGCAGCCGCAGTGCTCTCAACTATTCCATTCATGTCATTTATGTCCTGCTGTTTAATTATTCCGGGCGCATCAATATTGGCTTTATCTTTTCATTTTAAGATTGTCGGACTTTATCGAATTAAAACTAAAGAAGCTATTATCATCGGATTAACGACAGGAATGTTTGCAGCGCTTTTCATGACAGCATTTGATTTCCTAATCACTTACCTTACAAAGACAAACAACTTTTCGCAATCATTCACCGAAGCAGAAAAAATGTTCCGCTCACTCCTCCTTGATAACAAAAGCATGACACCCGCTGAATTCGATATGGCCATGTCTCCGCTGAGGAAAATGGTTTACGATATAAATACAACGGGATTATCGGCATTCTACACTGCAACAATATTCCTGCAGAACCTGTTTGGAAATTCGCTCTTCGGAAGTTTAGGCGGAATAATTGGCGCATCGCTCTTTAAGAAAAAAATTAACAACATTAATAATCAATAATAACTATATGCTGAATCTATTTATTTTACTTCTTCACCTGATATTTTTGGGGTATATATTTTATAAAAAATATAAAGCAGAGGGTACAAAAGTCGCCTTCTTAAATATGGCTCTGATTGGAATACTCTTCGCAGTTGGTTGGACAATAGCCAACACAATCGGAAGACCAATCAATGAACTCTTAGACATATATACAATTAAAGAGAGACAGCTAACCGCGCAAACCAAAGTAAAAGATTACTTCGACGATGCATCAATACCCTTCATCATGACCACACTCA
>CAIWTC010000507.1 GCA_903915485.1 uncultured Ignavibacteriales bacterium
GGTTAAAGTAGAAATAAGTCTATATCCCTTGAAAGAGAACTATATAGAAGTAATCCTTGAATTTATTAAGAATTTAAATTCGTATGAAAATATAAAAGTTGAGACAAATCAACTCAGTACTCAAATTTTCGGGGATTATGATTTCATCATGAATCTTCTCACAAAAGAGTTGAAAGTAGTATATAAAGATAATACGGCAGTTGCCGTTGTGAAAATTATTGGATTTGAGCCAATACAATAATCAGAGGAAAAATGAAACAAAAGACCACGAAGGTAGTTAAACCAAAATTTATAGAACTGAAGCCTGAAGATTTGCGCTGGCAGTGCAGTCCCGAAATATTCAATAATAAATTAAGCTCAAGCAGTAAACCTCTGGAACAAATTATTGGTCAGGAACGAGCTCTCTCTGCGCTTAAATTGGGTGTGGACATTGATAAGCCGGGATATAATATTTTTATATCAGGTCTTTCAGGAACAGGAAAGGCTACAACTGTTCGGCGAATGTTAGAGTCTATCGGCAACAGTAAGCCTCATCTTAAAGATTATGTTTATGTATATAATTTCGAAAATCCCGATTACCCGATACTCTTAACCTTTGATGCCGGGAAAGCAAAAATATTCAATAAAGATATAGGAACTATGATGAACTATATCTCAGATAGAATACCAAAGCAAATGGAGGCCGAAGGATATAGGAAGAAACGGGATATAATCGCTTCACAATTCAAAGAGACAGAGTGGAAACTATTTGAAGTATTTAAGAAGAAACTTCAAGTTGATGGGTTTACACTAGTTGATGAAGAGCAGGAAAAAGAGAGAACTCCGCAAATTGTCCCAATTATTAATAACGAAGCAGTTCCAATAGTTCAGGTTTTAGAGAAAGCTGAAAAAGGCGAAATCCCAGCGAAGCTGAAAAATAAGCTTGTCAATAAGTATGAAAACTACCGTAGAAAGCTAATCACAGTCTACCGTGATGCGATGATAATCAATCAGAAGATGCGCGATAAACTTGATGAACTCGAGCAAAACGAAGCGGCAGTTGTCCTTGATAGTGCAATGAGTGATATTTCAAAGAAGTATACTCAGCCAAAGATAAAAAAATACTTGACTGAAATTAGAATCAGTTTACTCTCTAATCTTTGGATTTTCAAAAAAGAGGCTAGCGAGAATGTTGAAGAAAAGTTAGCTGCAATTGAATCCTACTTAAAATGTTTTGTTATAAATATTATTTTAGATAACTCGCATACAGAGAAGCGGCCTGTGGTGGTCGAGATATCACCAACGCTTACTAATTTGTTTGGTTCAATTGAAAGAGTGGGTGATAACTCCGGGAAGTGGTCGGCCGACTTCACAACAATTAAAGCAGGTTCAATACTAAAAGCAAACGGCGGATACCTGGTTATTCGTGCAGTACATTTATTTGAAGAGCCCGGTGTGTGGCAGACATTAAAACGCGCATTGACATATAATAAACTTGAGATTCAGGAAGTTTATGTCTCGCACTTTATGCCGCCCTCATCAATGAAGCCCGAAGCTATTGACCTGAATACAAAAGTTATTATTATCGGCAATGCATATTGGTACAGTATGCTTGCTCAGCATGAAGATGATTTCAAGAAGATATTTAAGGTTAAAGTTGACTTTGACAGTGTTGTTCAAAAATCAGAACATATTATTACCGATTATGCCAATGTAATCAGGCGGTTAATCCAAAATGAAAAATTACTGGAATTTGACTCTTCTGCTTTGGCGATAATCATGGAAACAGCTGCGCGTTATGCTGAGCATAAAGAAAGGTTTACAACAAGATTCTCTTATTTAGTTGACATTGCCCGCGAATCTGATTACTGGGCAAGACTGGACACTAAAAAAATTGTCACAGCTGAATATGTTTTCAAAGCACTTGAAAAATCTAAAGAGAGACATTCTCTTTCCGACGAAAAACTGACTGAAGGAATAATTGACAAGCAGATATTGATTGAGACTGATGGCTCTATGGTTGGCTGCGTCAATGGCTTAATATATTTTGAAGATGAATCCTACGGGTTTGGTAAGCCAGCAAGAATTACTGCATCGGTATCAATTGGTGATGGAGACATCGTAAATGTTGAAAGGGAAAGCGGACTAAGCGGAAGAATTTTTGACAAAGGAATGCTTACAATCATAGGATATATTCGCGAGTTATTCGGGCGGCATATCCCGTTGGCATTCAATGCAAATTTTGTTTTCGAACAATCATACGGCGGTATAGACGGTGATTCTGCTTCAGCAGCGGAAATATTTGCATTGCTGTCCTCACTTGGAGAAATTCCAATTGATCAGGGCTTTGCTGTCACTGGTTCTGTAAATCAGAAAGGTGAGATGCAGCCGATTGGAGGAATCAATGAGAAGATAGAGGGATTCTTTGAAATATGTGAGAAGAGGGGCTTGAATGGCAAACATGGTGTGATTATTCCACATCAGAATGTTGCTCACTTAATGCTTGACTACAAAATTCTTAAGGCGGTTGAAGAAAAGAAATTTCATGTTCTGCCGATTAAGAATGTCGAAACCGGAATGGAAATACTTACCGGTCTGGAAGCAGGGACAAGACAAAAAAATGGACGATTCCCCGTAAAGTCAATATTTGGTATGGTTGAGCACAATTTGAAATCGATGTACGATATTGCCAATAATTTCGATAATAAAAAGAAATCATCTAAAAGAAAATAGAGAAAAAGGATAATGTTTATGATAAAAGAACATTCTGAAATATTTGCTAAGACAAAAATACTGGGTACATTAGGGCCTGCTACATCTGATAAAGAAACATTAATCCAACTCTTGAGGGCCGGAATTGACGGTGTTAGACTAAATTTTTCTCATGGAAATTATGATTTCTATAAGTCTCTTTTCAAAACTATTGAGGATGCTGCTAAAGAGGATAATTCTGTTGTATCAATTCTTCTTGATTTGCAAGGTCCTAAAATTCGAATCGGTGAATTAGAACAGCCTGAGTTTCAAATTGCGGCAGGAGAAATAATTGAAATTACTAATGAGCAAATCAAAGGTAACAAAAACAAAATTTCAACCTCATATCTGCCGCTTCCGCAAGATGCGCAGATTGGGGATCAAATTCTTATTGATGATGGTCTTCTTAAACTTAGAATTATAAAAAAAACCAATACTTCAGTCGTTTGCGAAATTGAAAACGGCGGAACACTTAAACCGAAAAAAGGCATGAATCTTCCGGGGATGAAGCTTTCCACTCCGTCAGTAACAGAAAAAGATTTAAGTGATTTAGAGTTTGCGCTTCAATACCGTGTGGATTATGTTGCGCTATCGTTCGTTAGAGATGCGAAAGATATTCTTGACTTAAAAAAGTGGATGTCCGATAGAGGTTATAATAAGCCCGTGATTGCCAAGATTGAAAAAAAGGAAGCAGTTGATAATTTCAAGGAAATTCTTGAAGTTGCCGACGGCATAATGGTAGCCCGCGGAGATTTGGGCGTGGAGATGAATCCTGAAGATGTTCCTATTATACAAAAGAATATTATATATAAATGCAACGCTGTAGGTAAAATAGTTATTACAGCCACTCAGATGCTTGAATCGATGATTAACAACCCAATCCCAACGCGTGCAGAGGCTTCTGATGTTGCAAATGCAGTATGGGATGGAACTGATGTAGTGATGCTCAGCGGTGAAACCTCAGTGGGTAAATATCCGATTAAAACTGTTGAAGTAATGAATAATATTTTGTTGAAAGCAGAAAGTAATTTTCAACTGAAGCGCCATGTTGATTTTAACATACCAAAATCTATCGAAGAAAATATGTTCGATGCATCTAATCATGCTATATGCTATGTAAGTGAGCAGACGAATGCGAAGGCAATTATAGTATTGACGCATGAGGGTCGTGCAGCGAAAAGACTTTCTAAATTCAGACCGGAAGCTAAAATTATTGCAGTCTCCGATAATTACGATACAATTAACCAACTCAATCTTAAGTGGGGAATTACTTCACTTTACTATCATGAAATTAAAAAAGAAGGTTTCGTGATTGATGAAATTAAAAAAATGATTCTTGATTCCGGTCATGTAAAGAAAGGTGACATTGTTATCTTTGCAGCCGGCGCACCGTATTCGGAAAAGAGCCGTTTGAACTGGCAAAAATTCGAAGAGATGTAATCTTAAGTGTACTTAATCTCAAAAATTTCTTTAATGATGCCGTGGTAGAAAGTCAAGCGCAGTAATTCATCCATCGCGCTTACATCTGATGAATCAAATTCGTAAATGAGATTTGTATAATTCTCTTGAAATAATGTTTTAACTTCATCTGAATATGGGCAATCCCATGTTGAGTTCTCAATTGATGCATATACTTGCTTCTCTATATCAGCAGTCTCTTCCTCAAATTGTTTGAGGAGTTCTTTGTTTTTTGATGCGAATATAAAATTCACGAAAGGAAGATTAGTAAGTTCGTTCACTTCGTCAGTTAGTGGAATCCCACTTAAAAAATTGTTGGATTCAAAGTTTGCATCACCAATCAACAGCATGTTTTGATTAATATTTTCTTTGCTGTTATTTGTCAGGGAAATACTTACTTCTTGCTCATATAATTCTGAAAATACTATTTTCGTTAGTATTGCCTCAACAGCAGAAACATCTCCCGAAAGGATAATATTCTTGAGCACATTTTCTGTCTTTGAAAAATATATATACGAATTCGAAAGAGTTCCCTCAAACGAAATTCCTCTCTTCGATGAAACAAATAATTCCTTATGCTGAATTATATCAAGTGCCGGAATCAAGGCAATATCCTTGTCCGTTAGGTCTTTGCTTAATAGCGCAGAAGGTTTCAGTGTATAGTCTTTCTGATATGAATTTTTCAGGGTGCTGCCAAGTATATCAGTAAAAATATTTTTTGGTAATATTAAGTTCATTTCCGGTACGGTTAATTTTTAAGAGTGCAATTTAATGAATATATGGGATTGTAAAAAAGAAGATTGAACCTTTTTCTGCTTCGCTTCTGACACTTATCGTTCCGCCGTGAGTTTCTATAATTTTTTTGCATATAGCTAAACCTAAACCACTGCTGCTTTCCTGCCCTGTGCTTTTAGTTGATGTAGTGCTGAACTCCTTAAAGAGTTTAACAATCTCTTCATCTTTTATGCCCGCGCCCTGGTCGATTACTTCGGTCGTTATAAAGCCATTAGAGTCAATAACTCTGACATTTATTTCGGTCCCTGTGTTTGAGAACTTGATGGCATTCTCAATTAGATTATTAAGAACCTGATTAATTTTTTCCTTATCAAAGGAGAAGGGGGATAATGCCGGCACCGGTTCAACTAGTGATATGGTGATGTTTTTCCGGGTTGAGATAAATCGGTTATACTCTATTGATTCATTAATTAAATCAATATAATTATCTATCTTCATCGAAAGGTTCAAGTTCCCTGATTCAATTTTGGCAATATCAAGAATATCATTTACCAATTTTAAGGAATAAGAACTGATAGACTGAATCAGTTTTGTGAATTTCATGGCCTCAGGTGAGAAATTAGAGCTAATTTCCATTTCTACGATTTCTGCTGAAGAAAAAATTGTCCCAAGGGGATTTCTTAAATCATGCGCCGCCATTCCAATGAAATGATTTTTTTGTTCATTCAAAGATTTCAGTTCTGCATTCTGTTTATTCAATATTTCATGCTTAGACTGAATCTCATCGCGCTGCTCAGAAATTTGTTCCTTTTGCTGCCGTAGTACTTCTTTTTGCGATGAAAGCAGTGAATTAAGTTTAGAAAGTTTTCTTCTGCTTCTAAGTAGAATAACAGAAAATATTAAAATGATTAAAAGACTGATGCTAAGTACGATTAGCCGATTTCTTTGTTTCAATTGTTTCTCATTAAGCAATTCAATTTGAGTTTGCTTTAAGTCAAGGTCGTAACCATGAGAAAGTCTGTTGAAATCTTTTTGCTTCGTCTCAGTAAAGATGCTGTCATTGGCTGCAGCGGATATTTCAAAATACTTTAACGCATTCTTGTAATCTTTTTTCTGAAGAAAGACTTCATAAAGAATTCGAGATGCATTTTTAATTGATGAAAGTTGTTCACACTCTTGCGCAAGTTTTAATGATTCAGAAGCGTAGATTATTGCCTTCTCGGGTTGCTTTTGTCTGCTTGTAAGGAATGCTAATTCATATAGGCTTCCGCAAATACCTTCTGTATATGAAATTTGCCTTGCTATTTTCAATCCCTTTTCCAAGTACACAGAAGCCAATTCATATTTCTCAATTCTATTGTATAACATCCCTAAATTAGAATAGAGATTTGATAAAAGATATGAATTGTTCGATTTCTCAATTATTGTTAGCGACTTTAATAAATGCTCTAAAGCTTTTGGATAATTCTCCAAAGCGGTATACACATTGCCGATGCAGGTAAGTGAGATGCCGGTATTGATTGTATCTTTGATTTCAGAGAAGATTTTATTGGCTTGGAAATAATTTTCCAGTGCTTTGGGAAATTCACTCTGATAAGTTAGGATGTTCCCAAGTTGAATGTATTCCGCAGCAAGACCATGTCTGTCTCCTATGTCATTTCTTACCTTGAGGGCTCGATATACATAAGGCAGTGCTGCTGAATAATCGTCCTTAAGAGTATATCCCATTGCAAGGTTGTGTAAACTGTTGGCAATGCCATTTTTATAATTGAGTTTTTCGGAGGCAATGAGTTGGTCGCTGGAAATCGAGAGTGCTGTGTCCAGGTTAACGAATAAGTAATTCTGGGCTATGAGAATGGAATAGTATATTCGAGAAGTATCGTTTTGAGATTTTTTTAATAGCATAGAAAGGGAATCAACTTTTGTGAAATCCTGTCCGAAAAGGTAAGAGTGAAGTAAAATAATTATCCACAAAGGATAATAATATTTTCGCAAAATGAAGTTCCGAAATTAAAAATATTTAGCTACAAATATAATAAATAAATCTGTTTATTTAGTCAAACCAACTCTTTGCAACCAAACTTTTTGTTTCAAACAATGCGGTAAACAGTAACTGCAAGCAGGTAAGTAAGATTATTAAAAAACCGGAGCAGTGTAATAATATTTGTTATTTCGCAAATATCTTGGACTATTCGAAAGTTGAGTTCTTCATTTATCTCTGAATATATGGCTATTTTTTCTTATTTTTAGTCATCAAAAAATTAGATAAAGAATCATATGACACCCCGAAACTTATTTACAATGTTTTTATGTTTAATATTTTTCCCCCTATTTAAAGGATTTCCGCAAACTATGCAGCCTGAAGAAAAATTTGTAGTTCAAACAGAACAATTTGCCGACCTTGCTATTCTTAGATATAGAATAGAGGGATTTGAGCAATTATCACTCAAACAAAAAGAATTAGTGTATTATCTTTATGAAACAGCGTTATGCGGGCGAGATATTATATTTGACCAAAATTATAAATACAATCTTGTCATCAGAAGAACTCTTGAGGCAATAATCCAAAACCATTCAGAGGATAAAACATCCGAAGAATATTTAAAACTCCTTGTGTATGCGAAAAGGGTTTGGTTCTCAAACGGAATTCATCACCATTACTCTTCATTAAAATTTACACCTGAAATAACCAAAGAATATCTGGTTGCACTTATTAATGAAGTCCCCGAAGGGAAACTGCCGCTTGCGAGAGAACAGTCTAAATCTGATTTTATTAAGTTCATAATTCCGCTAATATTTGATACAACAATTGCCGTCACAAAAACAAATCAGGCAGATGGAGTTGATTTAATTGCCTCATCAGCGAACAACTTTTATGAGAATATAACTCAAAAGGAAGTTGAGGAATATTATTCATCTAAGACAGACAAGACTAACCCGCGGGCAATTTCAGTTGGGCTAAACTCTAAACTTGAAAAGGTTAATGGTGAGATAGTCGAAAATACTTGGAAGGTTGGCGGGATGTATTCTGCGGCAATTGAAAAAATAGTTTACTGGCTTGATAAAGCAGTGACCGTTGCCGAAACCGAGCATCAAAAAATAGCTTTTCAAAAGCTGATTGAATTTTATAAAACCGGTGACTTAAAAACATTTGATGATTATTGTATTGAGTGGATAAAAGATACACAATCTTCAGTAGATGCTATAAACGGATTCATCGAAACATATTCTGACCCGCTTGGTTTCAAAGCAAACTTTGAATCAATCGTTTCCTTTAAGGATGTGGTTGCAACCAAGCGCATTGAAGCCATCAGCAAAGAAGCACAATGGTTTGAAGATAATTCTCCGATAAGTGCTCAGCATAAGAAAAAAAATGTAAAAGGAATTTCCGCTAAGGTTATTACCGTAGTAGTTGAGTCAGGGGATTCCTCGCCATCAACACCAATTGGAGTGAATCTGCCAAATGCTACTTGGATTCGTAAGGAATATGGCTCTAAATCTGTAAACTTAGGAAATATTGTTCATGCATATAATTTAGCATCTTCTGACGAAGTTCTTCGGGAGTTTTGTTATACGACTGAAGAAATTGAACTTACAAAGAAGTATGGCAATCTTTCAGATGATTTGCACACAGATATGCACGAGGTTATCGGACACGCATCAGGACAGATTAATCCGGGTGTAGGCACTCCGCGGGAGACACTTAAAAATTATTCTTCAACAATTGAAGAAGCAAGGGCCGATCTTGTGGCGCTTTACTATATTCTTGATAATAAATTAGTAACTATGGGCGTAATGCCAACTATTGATGCAGGAAAAGCTGAGTATAGTAAATACATCCGTAGCGGATTGATGACCCAGTTGCAACGAATTAAGCCGGGTGAAAATATTGAAGAAGCCCACATGCGAAACCGACAATTGATTGCAGCATGGGCATTTGAAAAAGGTAAGAGCGAAAACATAATCGAACGCAAAAACAAAGAGGGCAAGACATTTTTTGTTATTAATAATTACGAAAAACTGAAAACTATTTTCGGTGAGATGCTCCACGATATTCAGAGAATAACTTCGGAGGGTGATTTTGATGCTGCGCGTAAATTAGTGGAAACTTATGGCGTAAAGGTTGATGTCGAACTGCATAAAGAAGTGCTTAAACGCTTTGAAAAATTGCACATTGCTCCTTACAAAGGATTCATTAATCCTGTGTTAGTGCCGTCATTTGAAAATGGAAAATTTATTGATGTTAAAGTTGAGTATCCTGATGACTTCACTAAGCAGATGCTTTTCTATGCTAAACAGTATTCATTTTTACCGAGCATAAATTAAAGTGGAATTACTTGTAAGTAAGCAGACACGCAAAATTGATATGGTAAATGCCGGAAAATAATTCGCATTTAATTAAATCGGTTCTCTCTAAAATTCAGCATGGTTGGCAAAATAACTTATGCTCAATCTCCAAGATGCATGGTTCGTCAAGAGCCTTGGTGATTTATGAGTTGTCAAAACACAATGAGCAGATTGTTGTGCTGCTTAGTACAAGCAGGGAA
>CAIWTC010000508.1 GCA_903915485.1 uncultured Ignavibacteriales bacterium
ACCGCATTTGTATCACCATCCGGTAACGAAATTTTATATATATTTTTATCTTTTGTTGATGGAGATAACCAGAAATTTTTCCCGTCATACGCAATACCTGAAACAACCTCAGTTGAAACTGCTTTTGTATTCCAAAAAGAAACTATTGTTGAATCTTTAATCCTAAGTTTATAAATATAGAAGGCACCATCACCAAAGTATACATAATCAATAATTGGCAGTGTTTTTACCTCAAACCCATTATTTGTAACAGTTGTTCCCTTTGCGTTGGTAATACTAATATTTCGTAATCCAAGGGTAGCACTGGAATCAATTCTAATGTAGGCCAGTAATTGATTGGAATTAATTATTAATGTTGAATCAACTCTGATATTATCGCCAAAATTAATTTTTATTCCTGACTTGAAACCTGCTCCTGAAATCTGTATTAATAAGGTATCTCTTAAGGCGCCTTTTGCCGGTGAGATCTTAGAAATTGCGAGAGGCGCACCGTCTCTAACATCATATGAAGACCAAACAACACCCTGAGGATATTGATACGGTAGGTCGTAACGGGAAACTTCTTTGCCTGTATAGTCAAGAGTGTAAAGGTGGTCTGCACCGTCACTACTGTTAACTAAATAGAAATTCTTTCCGTCTGAGGAAATTCCTGTTGCGTAAATATTGAAGGCACCCATAGGAGGCTTAGGGCAGGAAAATGCACTATCCAATAAAAGTTTGTCAAAATTGTAACAATAAACTTTATCTTTAGTAATATCCGTATAATAAATACCTCTAGCAGATCCTCTTCCGTATACATCTAAAGAAGGATTATTAAATCCTAATCCTCTTGGGTCGGGAGTAGATAAGGGAATTGTCTGTACTGTTGCGCCTGTAAGAGGATCCAGTTTGTATAAACTTGGGAGTACAGAGTAAGTTAAAGAACCGCTATTTAATGCCCAGAGATACTGTCCATCATGTGCAATTCCACGGATAGTTCCTTGTCTTGTTGGGGGAGCATCGAAAGACTTAAGAACCGAAAGGGTATCTGCTTCAGCATTGACTTGAAGAATCTTGTCTACATTACCAGAAAAAGAGAGCCATAGATACTGACCATCAAAAGTTACTCCCTGCAAACTTGTGTCAGGAGCAATTGTGTTTAGTGACCAGCGCTTCAATTCGCTCATATCGTAATTCAGCATCAATACTGAATTTGAGGCCCTTTCGGTCATATAGAAGAATCCTTTTTTTGCCACATCAGAAGGATTCGTGATTCCGTCGTTACCGAACGGTTCGCATCCCTGAAAAGCGAAGGAGTTTATCAGCGCAAAAACTGCGATGAATAAATAAATTTTCATACATGGTTTTTTCATAGCGTTCTGTTTATTTATTTCATTAATAGGAGTTTAATTAACTTTGTTGTGTTTTTCCCGGAAAGATTACAGAAATAAACCCCTGATGGGAGTTGTGCTGCATCGAACCGGAAAGAATGTTGTCCTGATGTTAAATAGCCTTTATGAAGTGTTTGCAATGTTCTTCCAAAAATATCTGTTATTGTAATGATATAGTCTTCAGATGATTGGTTGGTAACCAAAATTGTAGTTGACGGATTAAAAGGATTAGGATATGCTGATACTAAAGTGTATGAGGACGGATGTCCTGATTCATCAGCAATTCCGGTAGGGAGGCCGAATGTAGTGATAAGAGCGTTAGCACATTTTCTTAGTTTGGTAGTATCGAATCGAAGAGGTTGGTCATGTTCAATATGCACGAACTTCTTGCCGTTACTGTTTGACCATTTACCTTGTGTATTGGTTGTAGCTCCGAGCAAATTTAATGAACTATATGTTGAAGTACTGAAAACACCAATAACAAACCCTTGAGCTACATAATTATCTCTAAGCGTGTAGTAGATGGTTGATGGATATAAGGTTCCGCAACTTATTACAGCGTCAGGGTAACCGGTATAGGAAGAGGATGAGCCATCGAATCCGTGCACTTGTACCGCAATGGCATTAGCGTTTATCCTGTGAGCGGCATGAAACATAGTGTTAGTAACATGTGCCATATCCGATGAGCTATCAGTGTTCGCATACCGGTGTGTTCCTGACATAGAAAACCATTTTGCTTTAGCTCCTGTAAAAACTCTTATACCCATGCGCCATGTGTTGTAGTCCCATAGCGGGTGAGGGCTTTCAACTGCAAAGTCATTTGTTGTTTTATGATTGTAAATATATGTTCCCCAGCCAAGTTTAATAGGTGTATTCTCTTGAATCAGGTAAAATGTATCCTTAGTCGGGGTATTATAAAACTTGTAAAGAGTATAACCAATTGGAGTTAATAAAGTTTGTGCCGCAGCGTAGTTCTTCGCATTCATGTTTGTGAAGATGTTTTCAAAAGTTGTAACTTGAGCAGTAGTAGGAATTACAAATGCATTTGAACCTTGTCCGGGCATAACAGCAACGATGTTGTTCAGTACTGTTTCAATATTCCCAGACTGAGAAGTCTGAGAAAAAAGACTCCCTTGAGGAAAACTTAAAATAACAATAGCAAAAAATGCTCTAAGGCAATTATTTATAAAATATTTCTGTAATTTTCTAAATCTAATATTCATAAGGTTTCTTAAAAAGTCATTTAATGGTATATATAATTAATTATTAAGCAATCTCAATACCAAAAAATAATTGATTATTTAGCCGTATTTCGACACATATTATAATATTTGAGAATAATAGTCACAAATATGGGAAATATATGCCCATCAAAATTGGGCTAAGTCGGACACAGCTCTTTTACACAAAATAATGCAAAATAAGAGAGTAAAATCCATTAAAAATTAAGTGCCTATTTCAGCTGGTTTTGATTTTGTTTTTTTGCGTTTATACTATTCAAGTTTTTGTTATTGAATGAGTTTAGTTTTCTCGGTGATTGAGATTCTACAAGCCAAAATGCATGATTATCGCATATTGTTAAGTCAACATTTCCAACAAAAGAATCTCCGTCCAGGTCAGTTGCTCCGTGTGTCTCCACTACATTATATGCATCGTTATCAATCATTACCAAATCGATATTTCCAATCAATTCATCTTGGTCGACATCTCCGTTGTAAATACACCATTTTGTTCCTTTTAGAATCATTGATTCATATGGAAACCCGGGGATTGAATATGCTTTATCCAATCCACTTGTGAAATTATAGCTGAATTTGACACCTTGACTTAATGCAATCGGAGATGCAGTCCAAGTGGATACGAGGGACATGCCCTTAATATAAAGGTAATAGACTCCTGAAGGAGCGGTGGAAAATGTTGCTGTTCCGGTAAAGGAAACTGAGTCTAGTTTAATGTTTACCGTTTCAATATCAGCATAATTTGGACTTACAGTACTAGCTAAAGTTGCTTGAAAAGTATCCGAGACTGGGAGTGGTGATGTGTCCGAACGGTAATAACCTTCGGGAATAAAAGTAATATTCATGGTAATACCAAAACCATCTAGACCACTTCCAGTGAAATCGCTTAATGACGATACTCCGGTTCCAGAAATTTCATGTAGTGATGAGTTTACAGGGCTTAGCTTTGTCCACTGACCATTAGTATTTTGAATGGAATACAAATTTGATTCACTACCCGTGATATCAGAAATCTGATATGCTCCGGTTATATTCATTTTGGCACTTGAGATTCCTGATGAGGATAAAACCCAGTAGCGATTAAGGTAATCAACTGCATTGTTGCTAAGAGAAGGATGCTTTGAGTTGACAACCCTGGCGCTGATTGAAGCGGAGTTAAAATTACCTGAGGTAATATTCAAAGTTACAGGAGAATAATCTGTGCTTTCTGTATTTTCTCCGATAGGGAATACTATTGAATAGGGAAGAGTAGGTGAATTAGTTATTGATTTAATCAGGTTCCCAGTGCCGTTTGTGATAATCATATTTGTTGAGCTTGGAGTTCCGGCAAAAGTTGATGAAGCTCCCATTGTTAAGTTGTTGTTGCCCAGTAATAGAAAACCATTCGTCAAAGTTAGTGTACCTGTTAAAGCTCTGCTTGAGTGAAGTGTCACACCACCTGAATTATTTATTTGAACATTAAGCGGACCGTTGGCAGCGGGCCATTCTGTATTTGTAGTGGTCTGGGATAATTGCTGACCTGTCTCGCCATAGCGCAGTATTGCCAAGGGATTATAAGTTAATGTAAAAGTGCTCAGCCCTAATGTTGTAAATGACCCCGATAATTGAAGTGACTCATTTATGGTTGTATTAGCGCCAAGTGTTTTTACTCCGGATCCTGAAAGGATTAGGTTTTTATAATTTGTTATGCTTGCAGGCAAAGTAGCAGCAATATCGCTTGAATAGCGAAACATACTTCCGCTGCTCTGACTAATAGTTACATTTGCAACACTGGTGGAAGCGGCTGAAACTTCATACACTCCGCCACTGTTTATTGTTACCGATGACGGTGTGGTAGTGTTAATATACCAAAAGGCATTGGTGATACTGTTCTTAAATTTCCCGCCGCTTTTTATAGTGATAGGTCCAGCGTTAAAATAACCAGCAGAGGTGACCGTGTTCCGTACTGCCGGCATTTCCACAATTCCTCCGTTTTCAATACTGAGACTACTAAAATTAAGTCTGTTAGATGAATTTGGAGCGAATTTAGCCGTTCCATATACAACAAAATTTCCAATTTTGGCCAAATCGAATGTGCCTGATGTATTTCCTTTTCGAATATACTGAGTATTTGCAGTTACGATTTCATCTGAGTTCATATCAAAGGTTCCATTTGCCTGTACTGTGATTGAGGGAGTGGATGCTGTTCCTGTAACTCCAAAACACTCGATATCATCATTCTTTGTTAATTCAAAAGTACCGCTTATAATTTCTAAACTTGTTCCGATATTGAGCTTCTGGTCAGCACCTGCAGTTTTGACTTTTGTTCCGACTGGCTTATCAACTATCATTTCAACCATTGATGTTGTAAATGCCCCTGAAGTTATGCTCCATCCACTTAGTATTTGTGTTCCACTACCTGTAAACCGTATTTTAGCTCCGGCAACCCATGCAGAAAAAGCATTGTGAGTAGAAGAGGCAAGTGTGAAATTTCCATAGACGCTTAACTGACTTGCAGCAGCAAAGCTAATTTTTGAAGTTGTAGCAGCAAAGGAAACTGAGTCACACTCAGCGGTAGAAGTATTAATAGTAACTGTTACATTTGAATTAATAGTTA
>CAIWTC010000509.1 GCA_903915485.1 uncultured Ignavibacteriales bacterium
AGATACAGACACCGGCGTCAATGGTGGTACCTCTGAAAACGAGCACGCGCGTCACCGCCATCAAAAACCACGAAGGGGTTATGCTGTTTTTCGCACGCGGCCCAACATGGCCTGCAAGCGACGCCGCTGGCGCGGCCCGCAATCCGCCGCGTTTTTCATGTGCGTCGCGTGCCATCACCCGTGGCGGTCAAGAAACCTGCCAGCGGCGCACCTGACGCCCAGCGTTGGGCGGCGGCGGCATCTGCCAAACAAGCATGTACTAATCCTAATTCGAGTTTGGTATGGTATAATGGGGAACTAGGGGCACTCGCTTTACGATGTGCGGAAGAAGGTGAGAGGAAAGACCTATGAAGATAGAGGCGAATGACAAAGAGATCCAGGATATTTTCTCTCTTGGCTATTTCAAAATACCACGTTTCCAGCGACCTTATTCTTGGGAAGATGATGAGGTTACTAATTTTTGGACTGATGTTATCAAGCAGTCCGGCGTGAATTATTTCATAAGTTCTATGGTGGTCTATCAGACCAAGAAGCCTTATTTCGGCATTGTTGATGGACAACAACGACTCACAACAATCACTTTGATGCTGGCTGCCGTCCGAAATGCTTTTATTACGCTCAATGAGCTTAATTTAGCAAAAGGCGTTCATGGTTTCATTGAGCGAAAGAATATCGACAATGAGGATGAGTTTATTTTAAACTCTGAAACCTCCTTTCCCTATCTTCAGGATCATATACAAAGTTTCAATGGGTTCAACATTCCATGCGATGTTGGGACAGAAGAACTAAATCTAAAATCAGCTTTTGAATATATTACACAAAAACTTTCAGAGGAGATTTCCAATGTTCGACATTCAAATCAATCAAATCAATTGCAACTGTTCTCTGATGACAATAAGCATGCTATAGAAAAACTGAAAATTATCAGAGATAAAATCCTATCGTTAAAACTTGTTTTCATACAGTTGGATAATGAGGACGATGCTTATCTTATCTTTGAAACCTTAAACGCCAGAGGTCGTGATCTCACTACGTCAGACTTAGTTAAAAACCTTCTACTCAAGAATCTCAAGTCGAACCATAGCCACCTTGATGCCGCTAAGATCTCGTGGAACGGCATAGTAAAAATGTTTGATAATGCGGGTGTGCGAGGTTCTCTCGACCCTTTCCTCTACCATTTCTGGTTATCTCAGCATGAGTACACAACAGAGCAAAAGCTGTTTAGTAAGATAAAAGCCCATATTGAGAAAGGAACTACGGCGAATCTTATTTTGAAGAGTGTCGAGGAAAACGCGAATTACTATTTAAGCATTATATCGCCAGATTCTTGCAATTGGACGACCGAGCAACAGGATATTAAACGCAGTTTCGAGGCTTTACTGCAATTCAATGTGCGACAGCACTTGCCAATGACATTGTCGCTCATGCGAGCCTACCGCCAAAGACGGATCACGCTTAAAATGTTACGAAAGACACTTGAGAAAATAGAATATTTTCACTATATATTTAATGGGATTACATCGCAGCGATCATCTGGATCAGTATCTACTCACTACTCAAAATACGGCATTGCTCTATCAGAAGCAAAAAATCACAGCGAAATCCAAGCATCCATTTACGAGATGATCGAAGGACTTAAGCGGAAGAAGCCTGGATTTGACGAGTTTAAAACTAACTTTTTGGATTTAGCCTATACTTCTAGAAGCACAAAAGCCAAGGGTCTTGTTAAATACACCCTCCGAAAACTAATGGGAGATAAATTAAGCGGCGTTTCCATTGATTTCGACCGAATGACAATAGAACATATCCTACCAGAAGCAAAGGGAGCCAATGAAAGCTCTCTATTATTAATTGGCAACATAGGAAATCTCATCTTGGTTGACAAAGATACAAATAGCAGAGATCTCGTTGATCTGCCTTTTAACCAAAAAAAGGCAATTTTATTAAAGGTTATTCCGATTTGTTTTGTCAAGTTGCGATTTAACGCTTTAGAGAGAGCTAAACGCGGTATGAGCGAAATTATGTGCGGTTCCGACTTTACGGCTTTGTGATGCGGTCGTTCTGCAAATCGGAATAGCCT
>CAIWTC010000510.1 GCA_903915485.1 uncultured Ignavibacteriales bacterium
ACATGAGTACGGCCAGATTGACCAACGGAAGCGATAAAAATAATTGCTGAAGCAATTAAAGCAATAGAGAACAATAATGACTTATTTAGGAACTTTTTAATCATAACACACAATCCTTATATTATTATTTAGTGAACCAGCCCTACGCTAGTAATTATGAATTATCAAAATCTATACCAACAATTGAAAGCATTTTTCTTTTCAAAGTCATTATTTTCTGAAACAGTTATTCGGATTTTTTCAATTTTGAGAAATGTATTCTAAATTGTTGCCATTAATTGCTTACTTGCAAATATTGGCAAATATTAATTTTTGGTATTTTGTTGGCGGGTAAACACAGACTGCCCCAAAGCATAATACCGGGGCAGTTCGATATATTTATAAATAATAGTGACTATTTACTCAGGTTATTTTTCAGGTGATGAATATAATTTATCTCTTTTGGATTGCGTCCCTGAAACAACGCACAGTAGTAAGTCAACCAATCAGTACAGTATAGAAGATTGCAAAGCCTCTCCTTAAAACTTTCCGAACGGCTTTTAATTTCAATTACTTCAACACCGGATTTACGAATAAGTTCGGTAATTATCTCAAATCTTTTTTTGATTCGCGGATGATAGCTATTGTCCATCAATGCGATAACAATGAAGGGATTTTGCTCGTTATTATGATATTCCCACGGAACAATCTCATTATGATTCTGCTCTGGTAATGAATTACAGAATGCAGCCATTTTACTGTTTTCATTAAACTGTCCCTTGAAGCGCAGCCCTACCGAATCAGTATAATCTGCAGCGGACAAAATAACCGGAACAAATCCCATTACTTTTTCCGCTAGTTTAATTGCTTCACTTGAATCAGAAGAAAGTCTTTCGCTTCTGTCTTTCCAGTTTTCAATTATTTTATTTACAATTTCTGTCTGGTCATCAATCAGCCCTAATGTCTGAAGTATGCGAAGCAGAGTAAAGAAACTAACTGCAAAGGCAAATCTTGGCTGAAATCCCTCCATCAAGGATACCACAGGAAAAGATTTAGCCCTAGCCACTAATTGAAGCGTACCGCCGGTGGTTACGCAAATCACCTTACACTGTTTTTTAATTGCATCTTCAAATGTTGAGAGCGTTTCTTCAGTCTCGCCTGAATAAGAAGACAAAATAACCAAAGTGTTTTCATCTGCAGATGCAGGCAGACTATAGTTTCTATTTACAATTAGCGGAACTTTTAATTCGTCGCGCAAAAAATTCTGAGCAAAATTTCCTGCTATTGCAGAACCGCCCATTCCGCTGACAATAATCTGCGAAATTTTTGAATTCTTCAATGAGCTCAAATCAAAATTATTACTCCACGCAAATTCAATTTGCTTGTGTGAGTCTTTCAATACCTGATACATATTATCTGCATCATATTTCTTTATGTAGTCTGTAATATTCATTTTCATTATTATTTATTTATAGAATAGTTCTGGTTCTTGGGATGTGTTGGTTTTCAAAAAATTCAGATACATGCTTAATCACATCATCTTCATTATCACAAGCTAAACATTTTTCGGCAAGTACTTTAGCCGCTTCAAAACTTAATGAACGGATAGTCCGCTTAATAGGAAGCATTGCCGAAGGAGAAACGCTCAAAGATGTAAATCCTAAGCCAACCAATAGCGGCACCGCCTGATTATCTGCTGCCATCTCACCACAAATACTTACAGGTTTATTCTGCAGCGCTGCTTCTGTAATGATATGATGAAGCGTTCTTAATATTGCCGGATGAAACTCCTGATACAAATTAGAAACAGTATCATTGCCTCTATCAACAGCCATTATATACTGTATCAAGTCATTAGTCCCTATACTCAGGAAGTCAACTTCCTTCGCTAATTCTTTCACCATCAATGCAGCAGACGGCACTTCAATCATTATTCCAAGTTTAATACTTTTTGAATGCGGATACTTTTCCACATTAAGTTCATCACTCGCAACTTTAATCAACTGCTTAACTTTAAGTACTTCCTTTACGGTAGAAATCATCGGAATCATGAAATGCACATTGTGATGAATATTCGCGCGCAGAATTGCTTTTATCTGTTTCATGAATATCGGTTCGTTCTCCAAAAGAAAACGAATACCTCTCAAACCCAAAAATGGATTAGCTTCTTTGAATTCCCAAATCTTAACTTTATCACCGCCAATATCAAAGGCACGAATCGTAATTGTACGCGGATAAATCTTTGATGCCAATTTAGAATAGATTTGATATTGCTCATTCTCATCTGGAAGTTCGCCAAGTTCTTCAATGATTTGCTCCGTGCGGTAAAGACCAATACCATGCGCCTTATTTGCAACTACATGTGATATCTCTTCGGTAACATCAAGATTAGCGAACACTGAAACATCATGACCATCCAAAGTCTGGCAAGGCTTATTAACCAAATCCTTCATCTCTTCATTAATCTGAAGCATGAGAGTAATTTTTTCGTTAAAGAATTTTAATTGGCTTTCATTTGGATTAACAAAAACATGCCCGTTAAATCCATCAACAATAATTAAATCGCCTTGATTTATCGTATGCGTTGCATCGTGAGTTCCCACAACGGCCGGAATATCTAATGAACGAGCGACGATTGCTGTATGAGAGGTCAACCCGCCGCGGTCAGTTACGAATGCTTTTACCTCGGATTTAGAAAATAGTATTGTATCTGCAGGAGTCAGAGATTCGCTGACCACAATCACCCCGGGAGTAATTTTTGAAATCAACCGCTTCTTCTGAACATTCCTAATAATCCTGTTTTTGATGTCGCCAATATCAAGCGCTCTCTCTTTGAGATAAAACTCTTCTGCAACAACCATCAGGTCTTGGAATTTTGAAATTTCATCGTTGACGATATACTCGGGAAGTTTTTTCTCTTTACGGATTCTATCCTCAATAGTACCAATAAGAACCGGGTCATCCAATATCATCATTTGAGCAGAAAATATTTCAGCCCTTGCCTCTCCCATTTTCTGGCGGGCAAGCTCAAATATCTTCGACAATTCCTTTTTAGCTTTTACGATAGCTTCGCGGAAACTGTCTATAGCTTCATCAACATCTTCAATATCCTGGTTATCAACGGAAATTAACTCACGATGATAGAGATGTACTTTGCCAATGACTATTCCCGGCGCTGCCGCAACGCCGTTGATGACATTGTCGGAATTCTTTAATACTTCACTAAGGCCTTTCAAATTTCGTCAAATCCTCTGTTAAAGAAATCTAATATATCATTTGCCAATTCTGCTTCATCTTCACCTTCGAATTCTAAAGTCAGAAATGTGCCGTGCGCTGCGACTAGAGTCATAACACCAATTATGCTTTTACCGTTAATTCGTAACCCGTCTTTAGACAAGTATAGTTCGGCCTTATATTTTGCCGCAAGTTTGACAATCATTGCGGCGGGACGGGTATGCAAACCCTGCGGACTCAATATCTCTACAGTTTTTTCTATCATTAATACTTTCGCTTTATCAATTTATCAGTTAACCAAACAAGTATGTTCATCTCTCCGGAATCAGGCAATTGCTTTAAGCATTTTTCTGCTTTGTCTGAATAAAATTTTATCTTCTTTTTTGCACTTTCAAATGTGCCTACGCGTTCATATATTGCTCTGTAGTGAGCAACCTCATTAGATTTAATCCCTTTGTTGGTTATAACCTTCTTTAAGTCTAGCAAGTCTTTACCCTTAGCTTTTGCTAATGCATCTAAAAACAAAAATGTTTTCTTGCCTTCGATTAAATCACCACCTATTTTCTTACCGAATTCTTTTTCCTCACCAATTACATCAAGCAAGTCATCCTGAATTTGAAATGCCATGCCTAAATTCTTTCCGAACTTCTTTAGCGTTTTCACTGTGCCCGCATCCGCACCCGCAAGCAATGAACCGATAGCACAGCATGTTTCTATCATTATTGCTGTCTTCTTATCAATCATTGTCAGATACTCATCAAGCGATACTTTGGAACGCGTCTCAAATTCTTTGTCAAGACTTTGACCTTCGCAAACCTCAATCAATCCATTTGTAAACTCCGCGATTACTGTTCTGGTATTAACATTTGCATCTTTGATTAAGTAATTATATGCTATAGAAAGCAGTCCGTCACCGGAAAGGATTGCCGTGCTCAAGTCATACTTTTTATGGAGCGTATCGCTCCCTCTTCTCTTATCAGCGTTGTCCATAATATCATCATGAACAAGTGTGAAAGTATGCATCATCTCCAGGGCAAGCGCCGCACGGTATACTTCAGAAAATTTCTTTCCGCAGACATTCGCTGTCAATAAAACTAAAAATGGACGGAGCCTTTTACCCGGCAGCGTAAGAATGTACGAAGCGGGTTGATAAAGTGACAGAGGTTTTTTCTCACGGAATATCTTGTGAAGTTCCCGGTCAATCTTTACTCTTTCTCTCTCATAAATTTTTTCGAATTTCGCTGCGTCTGTCAATATAATTTCTCTTTCATAATCAAAACTGAATCATCAAACTCAGGTAAAGTTTGTGCTCCGGTTAAATACATAATATTTTTCATGGTTACGAACCAATCTTTTACTAATTCAACAACCCCATCAACACCATTTTTTCTTAGTGTTTGCAAAATAATTCTTGCAGAGCCGCATAAATCTGCGCCAAGTGCAAAAGCCTTCGCCATACTGAATGCATCATTAATGCCTCCCGACCCCATCAACATGAAACTGTGTTTATTCCGTAATTCATTAATTGTAGAAATACAATATGAAGTCGGCAAACCCCAATCCCAAAATTCATTTCCTTTTGAATTATTGTTCCTTAGTATCTCAACTGCCGCCCAGCTTGTTCCGCCGGCTCCGGCAGTATCAATTCCTGATACACCGCACTCCAACATCTCTAAAGCTGCTTTTTTTGATATCCCGCTTCCTACTTCTTTTACAATTACGGGAATTTCAATTTGCGCAGTAAACTTTTTCAAAGCCTGTTTCAGTCCGGTAAAATAAGGCTCTCCATTTTTTTGAAGAAGCTCCTGCAAAGGATTCAAGTGTATCACAAATGCATCCATAGAGCAGATTTTAACTAATCTTTTAAGTTCTTCAAAATTATCTCCTTCAGAAATTAATTGATGTGCCCCCAGATTCCCCATTAGAGGAGCATCGCCAAGCGCGCTCCTGATTTCTATTAAACTTGAATCAAACTCTTTTTTATTAAGTGCATATCTAAGACTTCCCAAACCAAGTGGAATATTTAATTTTGCGGCCGCCTCGGCAAGTTGAAGATTAATTTTATCAGAATCATCAACTCCGCCCGTCATGCAGGAGATAAAAAAAGGATAACCTACTTTAAGACCAAAGAAGTCCGTTTCAAAGTTTATTTTAGATAAATCGACTTCGGTGCATGCATGATGAAGAAAATCATATTTATCAAATCCTGTTTTCTTAGAAATAAAGGCAGCCTCATCTGTCTCACAAATTGACAAATGAGCTTTCTTTCGGGAAATAAAATCTTTTTGGTCTCTAATCATTCAGGATAAAAATTTCCAATTAAAATTACTAAGCTTATAAACAAAATAACAAATTACATCACCTTTCTCAAGTTTTCATTTGTTTTCACCCCAAATCTCAGCACCGTACGGAACTATGTATGTTATTTTACTTTCAACTCATAAAAAAAAAGAGTTGTCCCGCCCCCATGAATACTTAACCGACTCATCGTAATACTGAGCCACCATCTGATTATCTTTGTGAAATCTGTGCGAGATGGTGATTACCATGCCACGCGTATAATGCCGTTGTATATTCGAGCGTGTAAAGTTTTTTTGATTCAGGATGAAAGAAAGTCCTTTTGAAATCTGCCTCCAGCATTGAATCTAATAAGTGCCCCCATCTTGAATGTACACCGTCAATAATTTTGAGCGATGCTTCAATCGGGTAGTTTACTGAGTCCTGCAATTCAGCCCAAGCATCCTGCCCATAAGGTTTAATCGTAGGATTATCCTCCGTAAGAGCAAGTTTAAATCTCACATAGGCATTCATATGGCTGTCAGCTAAATGATGAACCACTTGCCTTCTCGTCCACCCATCAGGCCTATACGCTACATCAAGCAAATCCTCATCAAGATTATCCATCGAAGTAATTATTTTCTCGGGAAGTAAACAGATATCCGAAATGCATCTATTTAATTCTTCTCTCGATAATTCTTCGGGTGCTGTAAATTTCCCTATTGGATATTTCAGCTTATCTAAATCTAATCTTTTGTCCATTTTCCTTTTCTTTTAACTTTCGTTTCTAAAATCAATATTTAAAATAATAATTCTTTCCACAAAAGAAAAAATTTGGGGGCGTGTATTTTCGGACATGCAATTTAGGAACCGGGGCATATTCCAAGTAATTCGGGGATATTAAAAGCCATTTGACTGACAATAAGTGTCTCCTCCCTTCCCCTAGTTATATTACCGGTCATAAATTGGGTCTCTATGGTCTGCCGGGTTTATCAAAATGCTAAATAATCTCTCCTAACTAACCCCATCCAAATTCTCAGCTTGATTTCGCTAATACCTCAAGATTAAGTATCTTTATCATTCTGTTTATTTTTCTTTTTATGGAAGCAGAATTCAACAAACTATTTAAGACGACAAAATAATAAATGACTAAAAAATCTATCAGACGAATTATCCGCGAACGAGTTGTTCAAATCCTTTACGCTTTAGAATACAACCGCGATGCAAGAGAAGCCCTTGTCGGTGGCTTGCTGAGTGACTTAAGTACTACAAAGGATATCGAGTTTGCACAAAATTTAGTCAGCAAATGCCTGCTCTATCAACAAGAAGCCGACTGGTATATTGAAAAAAGATTAGCAAATTGGGAATTGGAACGAATCGCAATTCTTGATAAAATTGTCATGCGATTGGGGATAATTGAGATGCTGTATTTTGCTGATATCCCCCCGAAAGTTACTATTAATGAGTGTATCGACCTTGGAAAAGAATTCGGCACGGCAGACAGTGGAAAGTTTATTAATGGAATTTTGAATAAGATTCTTGTGGACCTGACTGAGGAAGGAAAATTATCCAAAGCCGGCAGAGGACTAATTGATAGCTCCGAAAAACAATAATAGCGGAAAGTCCAACCTTTTTACAATTTTCGTTTGGACACTTTTCGACTTTGCCAATACCTCTTTCTCCATAATAGTCGTTACATTCCTTTACGCAATTTATTTTAAGAATACGGTCTGCTCAGGCCAACCCATAGGTGACTTTTATTGGAGTCTCGGCACCGGAATCTCCATGCTGGTTACTGCAATGATAGCACC
>CAIWTC010000511.1 GCA_903915485.1 uncultured Ignavibacteriales bacterium
AATTGCACATTAAGGTCTTTGGCAGGGAACTTAAACTTCCATATACGGGGAGAGGTCGACTGATAAAATTATGAGCATCAACTTATGAATTGCCCGAAATGTGCATTCTCAAATGCTGCAAGTGCTAAGTTCTGCGGAAGTTGCGGAGCCCCATTAAGCCTTCCTAATAATATCTCTATCGAGCCTCGGGTTATTACGGTTGGTAGAACTCCGCAAAACTCTATTGTGATAAATGAAAAGTTTATTTCACGAAACCATGCGAAGATAACTTTCTCCTCTGGTGTTTTTACTTTGGAAGACTTAGGTTCGGTATCCGGAACTTTTGTAAATGGAAGTAAAATTACGATTTCACGAATCACCCAAAGTGATAAAATACAATTTGGTAGTTATGAGGTTACTTGGCATCAAATTGAAACGGCGTTAAACAGCAGTCAGCATGAAGTTCCCGGCAGGGGACTTTCAGAAGGAACTATTAAATTTGCCGGAGACGCCAATAAACAATTGATGATTCTCGGCAGGTCGCCCGAATGTGATATTGTTGTAGATAATATTAAAGTTTCCAGACAGCATGCACGGTTAACGAAGATAGGCAATGACTGGAATCTTGAAGATTTGGGGAGCGCGAATGGTACCTTCCTTAACGGCAAAAAAGTAACGAATGCTAAAATATCTGAGCAGGATGTTGTTACTTTAGGCGGAATACCAATTAGCATAAAGAAATTATTCAAGTCTCCTTCAAGTGTTCTTCATGATTTTCAATTAAGTGCACAGAATCTTGTTTGGAAAGTTGAAGATAAAACTATTGTTGATAACATAAGCATCACTGTTTACCCCGGAGAGTTCGTAGGATTGATTGGCTCAGCGGGTTGCGGTAAAAGTTCGTTAATGATGCTGATGAATGGAATGGTAAGACCTACTTATGGTTCTGTTTATGTAAATTCGCTGCCGCTGCATTCTAACTTTGATTCATTCAAGGGTTTATTTGGATATGTTCCCCAAGACGATATTATCCACAGGGAGTTAAGAGTCCGCGAGTGTTTTTACTATAATGCTAAATTGAGATTCCCGTCAGTAACCACAGATACTGAAATTAACGGTCAGGTCGATAGTATAATAAAAAGTTTGGAATTAACCGATGTCACGGAAACATTGATTGGTTCACCTGAAAAGAAGGGTATAAGCGGAGGGCAGAGAAAACGGGTCAATCTTGGGCAGGAACTTTTGACTGAACCTCTCATACTTTTTCTTGATGAGCCTACAACGGGTTTAGACCCTCGCAGAGATAAAGAGGTCATGAAAACATTGCAAAAGATTTCTCAAACGGGAAAGATAGTTTTAATAGTTACGCATCAAATTACTGAACATAATTTCAACTTATTTACGCATTTAGTAGTTTTAGCCAGAGGCGGGAAACTTGCTTATTTTGGGCCTGCTGATGAAGCAAAGGATTACTTCCATGTTTCAAATCCTGCAGAGATATTTGACAAACTTGAGGCGGAAGAACCAAGTATATGGAAAGAGAAATATCTCAAGTCTGAATATCAACAAGATTATATTGAGAAGCGTAAACGAACAGACTGGAATAAAAATTCGCAAAGTTTCAATTCTCCAAAAATTGAGAGAAAAATTAATTTTTCACAGTTCATAACATTGACGCAAAGATATTTGAAAATCAAGTTGAGAGATACAGTAAGTACTTTAATTTTGCTTCTTCAGGCTCCGATAATTGCGGTATTGATTGCGTTAGTTTTCACAAATGAAGGTGCAAAAACTCAAGCAGCTTTTGTGATGGTAGTGGCGGCTATATGGCTTGGGTGCTCCAATGCTGCGCGCGAAATTGTTAATGAACAGGCGATATATAAACGGGAGAGAATGGTCTCCCTTAAAATACCTTCTTATATTTTTTCAAAGATATTTATTCTCTCTGTATTATGCGTTTTGCAAAGTGTCATTCTTGCCGGTATTGTTGTTCCAAGTTTGTCCATGAATGTATCGTTCATGACGGCGGCATCTCTGCTATCTGCAACGGCAATTTCATCTCTGTGCATTGGACTGTTTTTATCTGCAATTGTTAAGACGAGTGAGGCGGCAATGAGCCTAACACCATTAGTACTTATCCCGCAGGTGATTTTGGGTGGCTTGATGGTTACGCTGAAGGATATGAATGAGTTTATTCAAGTAATAGCCGGTTTTATGATTAGCAGATGGTCGTTCGAAGCTTTGCTCAATCAGGAAGTAACTAATTCAACAATCATTGAACAAAAGTTCGGATTTAACTATTCAAATACTGGTCTCGATATATTTATGATTTGTCTGTTCTGTGTTGTGTTTATCGTGCTGACAGGAGTTGTTCTAAAGAAAAAGGATATGAAGTAATTGGAATTAATGATAATACTAATTAGCAGATTAGTTCTGGATTTAGGGGTTCAGTAGTCTTTATGGGCAACTTTCATTTTTATAGTGGCGACGACAAAATCACTCAAGTTGATGTTGAAAAATATATACTATCCTCTGTTCATCGGCTCAGTGAAGAATTTGGTGATGCTGATAGGGTAGCAATTATGTGCACTGATAATGCTCAGTGTATCAATGCAATTTTAAGCCTTGTGCATCTTGAAAAAGAAATTGTCCTGCTTAATCCAACTCTACCAGCCGTTCAGTTAGAGGGAATGCTTGACAGTATTTCAGTAACTAAAGTAATATCCGATGAACAAGGGGCTACTAAATTACAAGCTAAATATGATGTAATTTCAGTTGAGAAGTTTTTGCCAAAAGATAGTGTAGGGCAACATGATTTTGAATCACCCAATTCAATACTAATACTTCTACAAAAACTGAGAGTTATCATCTATACATCCGGAACTCTTGGACTTTCTAAAGCAGTTGCGTTGTCATACAATCAACTGATTTCTGCTTATAATAATTCAAATGAAGTTCTTCAATATTCTGATGAGGATGTTTGGCTTTTGTCTCTGCCGTTATTTCAGATATCAGGATTTTCCATACTATTTAGAGCATTGATTTCGGGTGCTAGTTTGGTCGTCCCAGGCTCATTTGCGACAGATTCAATTACAAATTGTTTAGAAAGATTTGACATCACTCATTTATCCTTTGTTCCAACGCAATTGAGAAGAGTTATGAGTAGTAATTGTCGACCTCCAAAATCTCTCAAGTATTCACTATTAGGCGGAGCATCCAGCGATAATGCGTTGGTTAGTGAGTCAATCCATGCGGGGTGGCAAACTTGCAAAGTGTACGGTTCCACAGAAACTTCCGCATTTGTGACTATACTGTTGCCCAATGAAGCGGAGACTCATATTGATTCTTCGGGAAAGGCTTTGCCGAATGTTCGCATATCAATTAATAATAATGATGAGAGTGGCAGAGGGGAAATTGTTGTAAATTCGGACTCGCTTTCCAAAGGATACTTGAATTCTCAAAAAGAAACTGAGAAAAAATTCATAAGCGGGAATTATTTGACCGGAGATTATGGTTATATAAGTGATGCTGGTTACTTACATGTCTTAAATAGACTGGATGATATAATCATTTCCGGAGGGCAGAAAATTGTTCCTGCAGATGCTGAAAGTGTGCTTATGAAACTATCAGGTGTTTTGTCCTGCAAAGTATTTGGAATACATGATGCTGAATGGGGTGAGTCAGTAACTGCATTAATAGTTTCTGACGGAAAGTTGAATTTAGGAATTGAGCCTGTAAAGGAAGAACTTCGAAAATATTTGGCACCATATCAGATTCCAAAAAACATAGCATTTATAACAGGGGATGAATCAGTCGATTTTGATAAAATTAAGAAATCGGAATTGATTGAGATGTTTAATACACATAAAAAGTAAAATATAACTGAAATTGAATATAACTTATGAAAATTGGTAAATACAAAATATATGAAATTACTACTGGTCGATTCGCTTTAGACGGCGGCGCCATGTATGGAGTAGTCCCCAAAACAATTTGGGAAAAGTCCGATACACCTGATACAAAAAACAGGTTGAAGTTGGTTACGCGGAATTTACTTCTTGTTAGTGACTCAAGAAAAATACTTATTGACACGGGGCTTGGAACAAAATGGGAAGAGAAGTATCGTGAAATATATCAGATTGACCAGACTGAAGACCATCTTGAAAATGGTCTTAAAAATTTAGGATTCAGTTATGATGATATTACTGATGTCCTTCTTACTCACTTGCACTTCGACCACACGGGCGGTTCGACAAGATTGGTCGACGGTAAGATTGAACCAACTTTTAAGTATGCTAACTATTATGTGCAAAAAGATAATTTTGAGTGGGCGCTTAATCCAACTGAAAAGGACCGGGCAAGTTACTTAATAGAAAACTTTGAAGTGCTTGCAAAAGAAGGAATGCTCCGTTTGCTGGATGAGAAAACGGAAAAACTGGACGATGAAATTAGCGTATTGAGAGTTCATGGGCACACTCGCGGACAACAGATTTTCAAAATAGCAGATTCATCTAATTCAATACTTTTTGGTGGTGATTTATTCCCAACTAAACATCAGATTGCGCTGGCTTATGTGATGAGCTATGATTTACAGCCGCTTATTACATTACAGGAGAAAAAGTTTGTACTCGCAAATTGCTTGGAAGAAGCAACTACAGTTTATCTTGAACATGATTATAGACATGCCGCACTTACTCTGAAAGATTCAGAAAAAGGAATTATAGTTTCGGAAGTGTACAATGCCCTCCCGGAGTAATAAGTCAGAAGAATATATCAAAGTTTGTAAACAGGAAGATATTCCCGAGCGGGGTGGAATAGAAATAATGGTATATGATTATGAAATTGCTTTGTTCAGGGTTGAGGGGAAAATCTATGCTATTAATAATTTATGCCCTCATCATCATAGTCCAATTCTGCATGAAGGGTTTATTGAGCAATGTGCTGTCGTATGTCCTGCGCATGGATGGAAGTTTTCCCTAAAAACCGGAAAGCAGCCTGGGAATAAGGCGGGTGTAAGTACTTATCCTGTTAAGTGCGAGGGTGATGATGTTCTTGTAAGTTTGCCAAAAGCAAAATATAGTTTTTGATATAACTTAATCGCTTTACTATATGTCAATAACCAATAGCGCCGTAATTGAAATTGCAAACAGATATGGCTTTGAATTAGTTGGGTTTTCTGCAGCTGAAGTTCTGGTAAAAGAAGGCGAAAAATTAAAATCTTGGCTGGGGAATAATTACAACGCATCAATGGATTATATGCACGAAAATTTTGAAAAACGGATTGATGTAAATGAACTATTTCCCGGTGCCGTAACAGTTATCTCATTGGGAATGAATTATTATAAACCTTATGAGCATACTGAAAATCCTGGGTTAGGCAAAATTTCCAGGTATGCATGGGGAATGGATTATCATCAAGTAATTTGGAAAAAACTGGATGCTATGATTTTGGAACTCAAGGCAATTGACAGCAATTTCGACGCTAAAGGTTTTGTTGATTCAGCACCTACAATGGATAAGGTGTGGGCTATGAAAGGGGGCCTTGGTTGGATGGGAAAAAATACAAATGTGATAAACAGATATCAAGGCAGTTGGTTTTTTATTGCCACACTTGTTACAAATTATCCGTTTGAATTATCAACCTCCGCTGCAGATTTATGCGGTGAATGTACCGCTTGTATTGACGCGTGTCCGACAAATGCCTTTATAGCACCATATATTTTAGATGCTAATAAATGTATCTCATATCAAACAATCGAAAATAAAGTGGAGATAGATGAAAACTTAATTGGTAAATTTGATAATTGGATATTTGGGTGCGATATATGTCAGGATGTTTGTCCATGGAATATTAAATTTGCGACAGCATCCAATGAGCAGGCTTTTGAACCTCGTAATGGTGAGGTAGAGATTAATCTTGAAACAGTTAAAGAAATGACCGATGAAGAATTTAAGGTTAGATTTAGGTCTAGCCCAATTAAAAGGACTAAATTAGCAGGATTAATGCGAAATGCTGAATTTTTGCAGAAGGCCGGAAGCAGGCCAAGTTAACATGAATCCTTGCTTTCGAATATTAATCTAATAACGAATAAGATTAAATTTGTTTATTTTAACATTAATGAAAAATAGAAAAAAGAAAAACTAAATCGGAGAATTTATGACAGAACTTAATAATCATTTTAAAGTAATTATAATCGGCTCTGGTCCGGCAGGGTTGACTGCTGCGCTTTATGCAGGAAGAGCAAATCTATCACCGATGATTTTTGAAGGTATGCAGCCGGGTGGTCAGTTAACAATCACTACGGAAGTTGAAAATTATCCGGGTTTCGTTGATGGAATTCAGGGACCAGAGTTAATGGAAATCATAAGGAATCAAGCACTGCGATTTGGTGCCGTGTCAAAATATCAGGAGATAACCCAAGTTGATTTTTCGGAACGGCCGTTTAAGTTGTGGAGTTATGATGAGTTGTATCTGGCTGATAGTGTGATTATTTCTACCGGGGCATCAGCAAAATTATTGAATATTGAATCAGAGAAAAAATTCATGGGATTCGGTGTAAGTGCATGTGCTACTTGTGACGGATTCTTTTTCAAGAACCAGAAAGTATTAGTCCTAGGTGGGGGAGACACTGCATTAGAGGAGGCTATTTATTTAACCCGTCATGCTGCAGAAGTTGGAGTAATTCACAGAAGAGATGAATTCAGAGGTTCAAAAATCATGGTTGAAAAAGCAATGAAGAACCCTAAAATCAAATTTCTTTTGAATAAGGTTATTGATGAAGTTCTTGGCACTGAGGAAGAAAACAGGAAAACTCTTACAGGGGTTCGTCTTAAAGATACTGTAACGGGAGATTTAAGTGTTGAGAATGCCGATGGTTTGTTCATCGCCATTGGGCATAAACCTAATACGGATTTATTCAAAGGACTTATCGATTTAGATGAAAGCGGGTACATACTCCCAAAACCGGGCAGCTCTTATACAAATATTGAAGGAGTATTTGCCGCGGGAGATGTCAGCGATAGCAAGTATCGCCAGGCGATTACAGCAGCCGGTTCAGGTTGTATGGCAGCAATAGATGCCGAGCGATGGCTTGAATCTCAAGAATAAAATTTAACTGTCATGACTAATAATCGTGATAATACAGTAAAGACGGCATCGTTCAAATGCAAAGAGATGTTTGCTGCACTAAAAAATGAATCATTAAACGGGCGCTCCTTGACTCAAGGGACGCCCTATCTTTTATGTACGATATGCTGAAAATTATTCGTCCGGTTAATTTTGTTTTTACAATTATTATAGTTGGACTTACTACATATTTACTGAATAAAAATATGTCAGTGATGATATCTATTTATGCGGCCTTTTCCTTGGCTTTTGCTGTGGCGGCAGGGAATATTATCAACGATATTAAGGATATTGAAACTGATAAGATAAATAAACCTTTAAGGGGTTTTGTTTCAGGACGCATAGGCAGAAAAACCGCCGTAACACTCTACTCTATATTTATAATTCTATCCTCAGGTACTGCAATTCTTATTTCGGCAGTTTCATTTTATATGATATTTGCAGTTAACATTTTACTCTATTTATATTCAGATAAACTGCAGTTTATTCCTGAATTAAAAAATATAACGGTTGCATTACTTGGCAGCACTGTTTTTGTTTTTCCCGGCGTTATTTCTGGTAACATAGGTGTGATTATTTTCCCCTCGTTGTTCGCATTTCTGATAACACTCATAAGAGAACTTATTAAAGATGTTGAAGATATTCCCGGAGATACGCAGGTAAACCGTTTGACACTCCCGATTAAATATGGTATTCATAAAGTAAAATACTTAACTATATACTTTGCTCTGGTTATTATTGCAGCCTGTCTGCTGTCATTTTATCTTCACCTTCTGAACATTTATTTTTTCATATTCTCTATGTTAGTTCTCTGCCCGCTCCTGATATATTTCATCAAGGAAGTTATTAGAACACAATTAAAGTACGAACTGCGCAGGCTTAGTAATTTTGCCAAGCTCATAATGCTTCTAGGGTTGATAGGGGTACTGATAGGACTATGATAGCATTCGATAACTCTCATAGAACAGATGGAATATCTTTGATTTGCGGGGTGGATGAAGCAGGCCGCGGACCTTTGGCAGGCCCCGTGGTAGCTGCCGCAGTAGTGGTATCAGCCTCAGTTTCTATTGAGGGCGTTAATGACTCAAAGAAACTTACAGAGCAAAAAAGGAATGAACTGTATGATTACATCATTTCTCGATGTGGCGCTTATAGTATTAATGTTAATGATGAGAAGAGAATCGATGAGATTAATATTCTGCAGTCTTCGCTTGAAGCTATGAAAAACTGTATTGATATGCTGACTTTAAGACCTGAATTAATACTTGTTGATGGAAATAAATTGTTCCCACACGAAATTTCACGCAAGGCAATTGTTAAAGGAGATAGTAAAAGTTTCGCGATTGCGTGTGCCTCTATCCTAGCTAAAGTTACACGAGATAGATTAATGTTGGAATTACATGAAGAGTATCCGCAGTATAATTGGAAAAAAAACAAGGGCTACCCAACTCGTGACCACATTTCAGCAGTTCTTGAATTCGGTCCATGCATCTACCACAGGAAAACATTTTTGAAAAATATTTCTGAATGGGAAAAGAATGAGTTTTACAAAAAACATTAAAGGACGGAATGGAGAAGATGAGGCGGCCGCATTACTTGCCAATAAAGGCTTCAATATAATTGAGCGAAATTATAGATTTGGGAAAGGGGAGATAGATATAATTGCAGAAGTTAACGATGAATTGGTATTCGTTGAAGTAAAGTTCAGAAGCAGCGAAAGTTATGGCCATCCGATTTATGCATTGTCAGTATCTAAACAAAAGCAGATTATTCGCGTAGCCAAGGGTTATATTTATGAGCGGAATATCGTTGACAAAATTATCCGCTTCGATGCAGTTACAATTTATGAAAATTCCGGAAGTACAGAAATAGAGCACATTGAGAATGCATTCTCGGAATACAGGTGAGATTAGTCTGCGGACACATCTTCATAAGTGATTGTTGTTAAATCCTCATCATTTGGATTCAACACTGTCAAAATTCTTTCCTCTTGGTTGCTGATTGCCTTATAAAGGATATTTCTCACAGTTCTAGCATTCCCAAAATTCGAGTCTCTATTATCATATAACCGCATAAATTTTTCCAGAAGAAGCTGCAGAGCACCTTCATCAAGTTGGTACCCGTTCTTTTCACTTAATTGTGAAGCGATTTCGAGCATTTGTCTTGGAGTGTAATCTTCGAAAACGAAATAGTTGGTGAATCGTGATTGAAGTCCGGGATTTGAATCAATGAAAGTTGTCATTTCTCCTGTATAGCCAGCTACAATTACAATTAATTTTTCTTTGTAGTCTTCCATCCTTTTAAGAATTGTATCAATGGCCTCTTGACCAAAATCATTTGCTCCACGAGATAATGTGTATGCCTCATCAATAAAGAGTGTTCCGCCTAATGCTTTCTGAATCACTTCATCGGTCTTTGTGGCAGTTTGTCCCTGATAACCTGCAACTAGTGCGCTCCTATCAACTTCGACCAAATGACCTTTTTCGAGAAGACCCATCTCTTTATATATTTTACTAATTAATCTTGCGATGGTAGTTTTTCCTGTCCCCGGATTACCAAGAAATACTGCGTGAAGGTTTTTGGATAGCACTTTTAATCCTCGGGCTTCGCGCAACTTAGCTACTTTGAGTCCGCTCAGGAGTCTCTCGACTGATTTCTTTACAGAATCTAATCCTGTTAATTCGTTTAATTCGCTAATATATTTGTCAAGTAATTCTTTATTTCCTTCGAAACTTGAAGCGATGTTTTCGGATTTTATTGCAACAATTTCTTTAATATCTTCGGGCGTGATTGTAGCAGAAATCTCGGGTGTACGGCTGTCTTTAGGGATGTCAACAATCCTAAGCAAAAGTTTTCTTGCTGCGGTTTCGACAATATTTCTAACTAGCCGTGCATTGCCGAAATTTTTGTCTCTGTTTCGATAAAGCTCTTTATAGTGAACAAGAAGCAGTTGCTCGGCCTCTTTGCCTAAGATTAATTTCTTTTCTTTTAATATCAATTTTGTGATTACTACCAGCTCAGACGGATTGTAATCTTCAAAAGTAAATGTCTTTGTAAAGCGTGACTGAAGTCCTGGATTGCTCTCTACGAATTTTTGCATTTCGGCAGTGTATCCTGCAGCGATAACTATAAACTTACCTCTGTCATCTTCCATTCTTTTCAGAAGAGTATCTATCGCTTCCTTACCAAAATCTGAAGTATCTCCAACTTTAACAAGCGTATAAGCCTCATCAATGAATAGAGTACCGCCCATAGAGTGGTTAATCAATTCAGTGGTTTTCTCAGCGGTTTTTCCTACAAATGGTGCTACAAGCGATTGTCTGTCTGCTTCAACTAACTGGCCTTTAGGTAATAGTCCAAGTGAAGCGTATATCTGACTTACAAGCCTTGCAACGGTTGTTTTGCCTGTTCCCGGATTGCCGAGGAATATAATATGGTCAGTAAACTTATTCTGAATGTCTTCGCCGATTTCGCGGTAATATTTGGCAAGTTTTACAAGTTCATCAACATCTTTTTTGACTGACTGCAGTCCAATGAGGCTATTTAATTTTTCAAGAGCAAGATTTAAGTTGTCAACATCTATTCCAACATTAAACGCCGCTTTGGTATGATGGCTGAATATTTCTAAAAAGTCTTCCGAAGTGAAAGTCGTAAGTGCTTTTTTATCTCTCATTGATTCAGGAAGTTTTAAATATCGCTTGCTCAACTTCAATTTAGCATCATCAAAGAGGTTACGGACAAATCTTGCGTTGCCGAAAGTTTTATCTCTTTTCCGGTAAACAGAAGTTAATTCTTTTTGGAAAATTTCTATTGCTGCCGGGTCAGTACTGTAATCCTCTGACTTTGCCATTCTTGCAAATATTTCTAAAAGCTCAGCAGGGTCATAATCTTCAAAATCAAAGAAGTGATTGAAGCGGGATTTCATTCCGGGATTAGAAGCTAAAAAGTCATTCATCTCACCGGGATATCCTGCAACTATCACTGCGAACTGACCTGCCTTGTCTTCCATGCGCTTAAGCAGGGTATCAATTGCTTCTTGTCCGAAATCCTGTCCACTCCCACCTTTTTTAACTAAGGTATAAGCTTCATCTATGAATAGCAGACCGCCGAGTGCATCTTCAATTACTTTATCAGTTTTTTGTGCTGTTTCTCCAATGTATTGCCCGACTAATCCGCTTCTGTCAACTTCCACCAAGTGCCCTTTTTCAAGTATTCCCATGGCTTTGAAGATTGATCCAAGTTTTCGGGCAACGGTCGTCTTGCCTGTCCCGGGGTTCCCTAGGAATACACAATTGAAAGTTAAATTTTCCTGTGTCTTTAGACCTTGTTTTTTTCGCTCTTTAATAAATTCCAAATAGTTGACGAAGTCCTTCATGGACTGTTTCACTGAACCCAATCCTGTTAACTTGTCTAATTCCTCCAGCAGAGATTTTACGCTTGAGGCATCGCTGCTTGATGATTCTGTATCCTGAGGTTGTTGTATTCCTTTTTTTGCTAACTCTTTTTCTATAGAGTTAATGTCAATTTCTTCAGTATTGGGAATAGCGGAGTATCCAATCAGAAACCATCGTTCACAAACTTTTTTCCCCTTCATATAA
>CAIWTC010000512.1 GCA_903915485.1 uncultured Ignavibacteriales bacterium
CATTTTATTAGTTACCCGGCTATGAATTCTGAAACATGTTCTTTAACCCAATCGTATCCTTTTTCTTCAAGTTCGAATGCAAGGGATTTGTCACCTGACTTTATAATTCTGCCGTCAAAAAGAACATGCACAAAATCCGGAACGATATAATCTAATAATCTCTGATAGTGGGTTATAACCAAAAATGAATTTTCGCCGTTGCGCAATTTGTTAACTCCGTTAGCAACAACCCTAAGGGCATCGATATCAAGACCTGAATCAGTTTCGTCCAAGATTCCAAGTTTAGGTTCAAGTACTGCCATCTGAAAAATTTCATTGCGTTTCTTTTCACCGCCGGAAAAACCTTCGTTAACAGAGCGCTTTAATAAATCCTGCGGCATTTCTACATAAGCCATTTTCTCTTTAACCATCTTGAGAAATTCGAATGTGTCTAACTGCTCAAGTCCGCGGTACTTGCGGATTTCATTCAATGCATTCTTGAGCAAAGTTGTGTTCGATACTCCCGGAATTTCAACAGGATATTGGAACGCAAGGAATACACCTTCTCTTGCCCTGTCTTCGGGTGAAAGGTCTAATAAATTTTTTCCGTTAAAGTTTACTTCTCCGCCGAGGACTTCATACCCTGCCCTGCCTGCTAATACAGATGCCAGCGTACTCTTTCCGCTTCCGTTGGGTCCCATAATTGCGTGTACTTCGCCGGGATTAACTTTAAGGTTGATACCTTTTAATATTTGTTTGTTTTCTATGCCTGCTTGTAAATTATTTATTTCTAACATTTCTTACTTTCATTTCAAATTTATTTTAACCGACACTGCCTTCTAGGCTGACGCCAAGCAGTTTCTGTGCTTCGACTGCAAATTCCATCGGCAGTTCCTTAAATACTTCACGGCAATATCCGTTTACAATCATACTTACTGCATCTTCGGTAGATATTCCGCGCTGATTGAGGTAGAATATCTGGTCCTCGCCAATTTTAGATGTTGTTGCTTCGTGTTCGACTTTGGCGGTTGTGTTTGCAACATCAAGATAAGGGAATGTATGTGCGCCGCATGAATTGCCTATCAAAAGCGAATCACACTGTGAATAGTTTCTTGCATTCTCAGCGTTCTTACTGATTTTAACCAGTCCGCGATAAGAGTTGTTGCTGTGACCTGCTGAAATACCTTTTGACACGATGGTACTCTTAGAATTTTTTCCGATGTGAATCATCTTTGTTCCGGTATCAGCCTGCTGATAGTTATTAGTCACCGCAACCGAATAAAATTCTCCTTTGGAATTTTCTCCCTGTAGAATGCAGCTTGGATATTTCCAAGTGATTGCAGAACCGGTTTCAACCTGTGTCCAGGAAATTTTTGAGTTGATTCCTTTGCACAAACCGCGCTTGGTTACAAAGTTATAAATTCCGCCTTTGCCTTCTTTGTCGCCTGCATACCAGTTCTGAATTGTTGAATATTTTATCTCACCGTTATCGAGTGCAACAAGTTCAACTACTGCCGCATGAAGCTGATTCTCATCACGCATAGGCGCTGTGCATCCTTCAAGATAACTTACCTAACTGCCTTCATCAACAATTATAAGTGTGCGCTCAAATTGTCCCGTCTTGGCAGCGTTGATTCTGAAATAAGTTGAAAGTTCCATCGGGCAGCGGATTCCTTTAGGAACATATACGAACGAACCATC
>CAIWTC010000513.1 GCA_903915485.1 uncultured Ignavibacteriales bacterium
AAAAAAGGACGCAAACCCACTTTGCGTCCTTATCCAAGTTGTTGCCATGCAACTTATACGCCTATAAAGACCTTTCGCATACATCCCAACGAACTTAGCCATACTCGTAAATAGCTATTTCTAATTAAGCAGCACCTAATGCTGTGCTAACTTTATTCAGCAAATCCTGTCGTTGAAAAGGCTTCTCCAAAATATCATCACAACCTGCCGCTTTTATATTATATATGTCATTGCCCAGCCCGGTAAGCAGGATTATCGGAATATTCGGGTTCCGAAAACTGTTCCGAATTAGCCGGGATACTTGCAGACCATCTAAGCCTTGCTTCAGGGAATTATCAATTAGTATCAAATCATATAAACTTTCATCTAGCAGCTCAAGAGCTTCTTCTGCACTATTTGCGATTATCGTTTCGTAATTGACTTTTAGAATTACTTCGATAAATATTTGATTTGCCTCATCATCTTCAATAATAAGAACTTTCGGTTTTTTTCCATCCGGTGAAGGGCTGGAGGGAATAATATCAAACTCCTTTATGGCGGCTTGCACGCCTGAAACTGTGCTCTCAGGTAAGTTGATGATTTTAAAAAGGGGTGATTCAGGGTATTTCGGAATTATATTTGATTGTTCGTTATTCAAATTATTAAAACAAACTATGAATTCTGTCCCTTCGCCCTTTTTGCTTATCGCTGATATACATGCACCAGACAGATTAAGTAATTTTTTAGTAAGTGGAAGCCCAAGCCCTAATCCTTCATAAGGCCTACAATAGCCTATCAATTCTTGAGAGAAAGGCTCAAACAACTGATCTAAATATTCTTCTGCAATTCCCAACCCGGAGTCAATTATCGAGAGACACAGGTTGTCTGATTTATCCCGTGTAATAGAAACCCTGATAGTACCGGCTTTTGTGTATTTAACTGCATTGCTTAAAAGACTTTCAAATGCTCTGATTAATGCTTTTGGATCAGCAAAAATTGTGTCATCAAGTAATGTCGAGTCGAAAGACATTTGGATATTTTTACCGGATAACTGCTTCTGATAACTATTTATCAGTGATTGTAAAATATGTGCCAGCGACACTGTTTCCTTACATAGAATATAATCACCCACCTGCAGGCGAGAGTAAATTAGAATTTGGTCCACCGTATTTATAAGGCGTTGTGAAGCAGCTTCCAGTGAAGAATAGAGCATTTTATCACTATCAGCTACTAAGTCAGAATAACTTTCAAGTATAAGACCGGTACTTCCCAGAATCCCATTCAAAGGAGTACGGATTTCATGAGAAATATTACCGATAAACGCGTCAATTAATTTTTCAGACAAATCAGCCTTCCTCTTGAAGTCAGTAAGTTTACCTAATATTCCTATATCCTCGGTGATATCTTTTATAACCGTGAGATAGCGAACGACAATTCCCTCTTCATTTAGAAGGGGAGTAATAGTGTAAGATTCCCAGAACTGCTTACCACTCACTTCTATTCTGTGAAATTCTCCGACCCATTTATTCCCGGTGGAAATAGTATCCCATATGGATAGATACGCCTCTTCAGTTATTTCAGGGGAGTAAACAACGCGTAAGTTTTCTCCAACTAACATGCCGGATGCTGGCCCGAACCGTTCATATGTTTTAGTATTTGCAAATTCAATTATTCCATCAAGATTAAAAATAAATATTGTTGCATCCACTTGTTGAACCACCTGCAAAAGTGTATTCAAATTTATTTGAGACTCTTTACGGGAAGTAATATCCCTGTAAATGTTCATTGTCAATCGCCGGTCCATAAAATCAAAGAAAACTTCTTTAACATTTATATTTAAGGTCTCACCAAGTCTGTTTTTAATTACTGTTTCATAATATTCTCCTCCGACTGCTCGAAATTCCTCAGCTTTTGGATTTCTTAGCTTGGCAGCTTCTTCGGCTATGAAGTCAGTAATATGTGAAACCACCAGGTCTTCTCCTATACCTGCCTTTAGAGATTTTATCTCAAGCTTTAGAATTTCTATTTCCTGCAGAAGTTCTTCTCGTGTACTCGTAACATTATTCATAATTATTTTGATTCCTTGCCGCTCCTTAGAGAGCAAACTAATATTTTTGTACAAAACAGCATAAGGAGGTAACTAACTATTTTAGTTGTTTTTACTAACATTGACAGTAACTGTTTAGACTCTTAAAATGTATCAATTATTGTATTGCATCTACAGGCACAAGAAAATGTGCGATTTCAAGGTGTGCGAATGAATAATAAAACAAAGAGATTATTACTGTTATCACTTTGTTTTATTTCTAAATATTCGTGAAATGTGCTGACTAATAATAAACGGTTTGTTCACTGATCTTAGATAAACTTTGTAAGTATAATTAAACCATTTTTCAACCTTAAAGATATATTTTGTGTTGATAATGATACTTCGATGGATCTGCAGGAACTCCTCTTCCGGGAGCGATTTAACCCATGTGTCCATGGTTTGCAATGCTAAAACCTGCTGATGGTCCAGAACATTAACCAAGGTGTAATCGCCTTCTTCCTGGATAAATACAATATCACAGATATTGAGTATTTTTGTTTTTGTTTTGGAACTAATAGTTACATTTCCGGAATAGGCTAAAGAAGTATTATCGCTATTAGGTTTGACGGAGACTTTCTCCTCAATTTCTTTAACCAAGGCTTCATCGGAAGGTTCGTTAATAATTAATTCGTTTCGCTTAGTAACCTGAGTGTGAATTGCATTTAGAAGTTCCTGAAGTTTATAGGGCTTGGTTAAATAGTCATCAGCTCCGTGTTCCATGCCTTTCCTGAAATCACTATTTTCAGCCTGAGCAGATAAGAAAATAAACAGCGGTCTTTCTGTGGGCTTTAGGTTTTTCCGCATTAATTGCAAAATTTCATAACCGTCCATACCGGGAAGCATGATGTCGCAAAGGACTACATCAAAATGCTTACACAAAATTGTTTCTATCACCAATTTTCCGCCCGGAATAGCATCAACTGTATAACCTTCTTCTTCAAGCTGCGTAACAAGAAGTTCTCTGATATTTTTATCATCTTCAATTACAAGAACATTCTGTGTCATTATATTATTTCCTAACTTTAAATCTACAGTTAACAGTCACCGAATCACTTGTGCTGGAAATATCGAAATCGACCTCATAATTTTCACAAGTGTTCTTAACAATGGCCAGTCCCAGTCCTAATCCTCCGGTAGCGACTTTGCTTTTTCCGAATCGCATAAATTCTCCTATCATCGAAATCTGTTTCCCGGTCATTGTTGAACCGGTGTTGCTTATGGAGAGCAGATAGTCCGAAAATGATATTCCACCTAGAACGGTAATGGCAGAGCCTTGTGTTGAAAACTTAAATGCATTGTCGATAAGCTCCCGGACAATTCCGGAGAAATGTTTGTCTGAAATTTTTAGACGACCACGCTCTACTTTCAATGTTAAATCAGCCTCCCGGCCATATTCATTGGCTTTATAAGTTGAAATCTGCTTTATTATTTTGTCAGGTAAATTGCATTTTTCAGCAGCAAGTCGCTCCTGTTCTTTAGCATCCGATCTTATGACAAACAACTCCAAAAGATAAATATATTTACTAAAAACACCCTTCAACATGGTGGCCGATGTAAATATCAGTTTACCAAACTCATGTATCTCCTTTATTGTTAAAGAGCTGTCAACTTCCTGCAAGAGGTCGCTTCCCAAATATATCGCATTTAAAGGAGTGAGGATTTCATGAGGCAAAGAAAAAACAACATTCTCGCGCAATTGAGTTGTTCTATCCTCCTGAGCCTCGGCTCTGTTAAGGCGGGTGGTTACAGCATCCAGAATATCTTTTCTGTTAAACGGTTTTGTCAGGTAGTCATCAGCTCCAAGAGTCATTCCTTCCCTAATGTTTTCTCTCTCCGCTTTAGCTGAAAGGAAAATAAAAGGCTTGTCGAAATTAATTTTTTCGGTATGAATAAGCTTTAAGAGTTCCAGGCCGTCAAGCAATGGCATAGCAACATCGCACAAGATTAAATCAGGGTGAAATGTCTTCATGCTGGTAAAACCTTCCATCCCATTTCTGGCTCCGAGAACATCATAGTTTTCTTCTAAAAGGAGGGCGCAGATGTTTTCGAGAACATCGAAATCATCCTCAATAACTAAAATTTTTCGTTTCATATATCTATTCGTGTTTACTATCTAAAAAAGGAATTCTAACGAAGAAGGTTGTTCCTTCATTCTCTTTACTAATGAATCTTATGCTTCCCCCCAGCAACTCGACCCCGCTTTTTACGATTGGCAGGCCTAATCCTGTGCCTTCTATGTCTGAAGTATTTTTTGCCCGGAAAAAAGCTTCAAAAACAAACTCTTGCTCTTCCGACGGGATACCCATCCCTTTATCTGAAACTATAAGTAGAAACCCTGCGCCATCCTCTTCAACTGAAAAAGTAACAGGCGAGAGGGCAGGAGAGTATTTAATGGCATTGCCAATAAGGTTTGTTATTATTTGTCTCAATAATTTACTGTCGAAGGTGTAACTATCTTTCTTGAGCCTGAAATTATACTCGACCTGATTGTTCCCTCTGTTAGCCAGTTGATATTCTTCAACAATATCATCACAAAATTCATACAAGTTACTTTCTTTTAGTTCTACCGGTGTCTTGTTTGATTCAGCTCTGTCAAGAAAAGCAACATCAGATAACAGGTATGCCAAACCGCCAACCGAGTTCTGTATTTTATGCAGGTGAAACATTTTTTTTTCATCCGTCCATTTGGAACTATAATATTCTAAAAGTTCTGCGGATGAAAGTATAGCTGCCAAAGGTGTTCTGAACTCATGGGAAGCGGTTGAAATGAATTGGGATTTCAAATCATTCAATGCTATCTCTTTCGCTAATAATTTTTTTACTTGCTCTTCAGATTCTTTAGCTTTAGTAACATCTTCGAATATGTAATAACTACCGTAATATTCATCCTCTTCACTTCGGATTTGTGTTGATAACCTTCTGATCATTCGTCCGAAGGTAAATGGAATCTCATCCTCACTAACAGTGCGGTTTTCCTCGTCCAGAAGAGGTTTAAGGGACTCTTTAAATGCGGGGATATCCATTAATACATGGAGGCAATCAGGGATGATTTCGCTGTTTTTCAATTCACCGGCATACATTCGTTCAGCCAAATGTTGAATACCCCAAATTTCACAGAACCTATCATTGAAATACAATATTTCATCAGTCCGGTTATCTACGATTAAAAATCCTAATGGTGAAGAATTCGCCATCAATTTAAGCAGCCTTTCATTCCAGAGTACTGCTTCAATTGCCCGCTTCTTTTCAGTAATATCACGGTAGATGGCCATTATACTTTTGGGGGATCCATCCTGACTAAAATTAGCAGAGCAACTAAATTCCGCACTGAATACTTCACCGCTTCTTTTTAGGAGAGAAAATTCTATATTCCGAACCAACCCTTTTTTAATAATTTCCGGAACCAACGCAAGTGCAGTTTGCCGGTCTTCCGTTTGAATTAATTCAAATACACTTTTACTCAGTACTTCTGACTCGCTGTCATATCCAAACATTTTAACTGCTATCGGATTCATCATTAAGATATTTCCATCAACATCGAACAGCGCAATAGGGTCAGGGGATATTTCAATGATTGTACGGAATTTCTCCTCGCTTTGTGCTAAAGCTTCAATGGTGCTTTTGCTTTCGGAAATGTCCCGCTCGATAAACAATATACCGGAAGGGCTTCCCGCGGCATCATAGAGGAGAGAATAATTTATGTCAACAATGAATTTGGAATTATCAGATTTAATAGCAATATATTCTCTTATCTTGTGGTCACTTTCTCCGGCAAGCAATTTGTAAATATTCTCGCGTAACATCTCTTGGCAGGATGCATCTATAAAATCAAAGACTGATTTCCCGAGCAGATTATTTTTTTGGTCTTGAGAGTAACCATGCGAATATGCTAGTTTATCAGAAACCATCTCTAACTTGCCATCAAAAGCAATCACACCAATTCCCTCGGGTGATGTTGAAATAATAGCAGCTAAACGCTGGTTAGTTGTTAGTACCGCATTTTCCGCTTGTTTGCGGCCAGTGATATCATGAATAATTAAAAAGAGAATCTTCTGTGAGTTTATAATAATTGGCGAGGTATGTACTTCAACAGTTCTTATACAACCATTAGAAAGATAGTGGGGGGAAATATGAACACTCTTTACTCCATTTGCAGCGAGGTTAATTTCCTCTTCTATTTGATAGAGCCAATCAGCATTCAAATCAGTGATATTCATCATACATATTTGCGACAATGGGTAGCCATAAAAATTAATAGCTGACTCGTTCGCTTCAATAATATTTCCCGTATTTGTATCTACTAACAACATTATAGCCGAATGATTTGTAAATAGTTTTCTGAACCTTTCTTCGCTATCCCGCAATGCCTGCTCTGCCAGTTTCAAATGCGTAATGTCCAGCATGGTACCAAGAACACGATTGGACAGGTCTTTTAATGCAGGATAAAAAACTCCTTTGCATTCAACATACTTAACTGTTGTTTCTGAAATTACGACTCTAAAATTTATATTAAATGACTTGTGCGTGGCCAAAAGTAGGGAAAAAGCAGACCTAAACAAGGCTATATCATCCGGATGGATATAAGAGATTAAAAGCGTCAGATTGGTAGAAGGGCTTGTTAAACTGATCTCGAGTAGTTGAAACATATAATCCGACCAGTTCATTTCATCTGTTTCGATATCATACTCCCAATTTGCAAGCTTTGCAATATTCTGAGCCTCCAGTAATTTCAGTTCACTTATAGTTAATTTGTCTTCCGCGGCAGCCATCAATGTTATATCTCTGCAAACAATCACTACTCCGGTTATATTATCATTTTCATTCCGGAGAGGGGATAAGGAGATATTCCATGAAATTATATTCTCATCAAAATTCAGACTCTCGAAGCTGATAGTTGTTGATGCACCTGCTAGAGATTTTTCAGCCTGTGCCTTGAACAGGATTAAACTTGGATTCGACTCTAAGAGATTTTCTGAATTGAAAGACAGAATGCTTTGAAGTATGACCTGACTATTAATATGCCTTCCATAATAAGCAAAGAGATTAAGTTGTTCATCCAATGTGATGATAGTATCAGAGATAGAGTTCACCAGAGTTCTTAGAATGTTTTCTGAAGCAACAGTTTTGTTTTTCAGTCGGGTTGACTCTGTTATGTTTCTTATATAAGCAATTACTCTTTGATTGTCATAAAATATTAACCGTACTTCGAATATTTCTTCAACAAGGCTTGTCGAAATAGAGTATTCAAATACAACAGGTAATTTAGTGGTAAAACAAAGATTGATATTAGTAACAAAATCCAGGAATAAAGGTACAGTAAGGGCTTCGGATATATGGCACCCGATGAATGCCTCGATTGGGTAAAGTAAGTCGGCCTCGTTATTAACGATGTAATCCAGGAATATCAATTCCTTAGAAATAACAAAAATATTGTCGGGGAGTGAATTTAAGAAGATGCTTAATCGTTTTTCGTTTTCTTCTGCTTTTATAATACTGAATTGTCTGGACTCGATATCGGCAATAGTTCCAATCATTTGTACCGGCGTTTCATCCTCATCATATTTGGATATTTTGCCGTGTTCAGAAACCCAAGCGTAGCTCCCATTATTTTTTAACAAACGGTATTCTGCACTATACGCAGACACTTCGCCATTCAGATAATTGGTCAATGTTTCGAAAACCATTTTTTCATCATCGGGATGGATTCTGCTTTTTGGATTTTTCCAATGAGCTTCGAATTCATCATCGTTAAATCCGAACATCCGCTTAAAAGTTGTGGAATAATAATTTTCGCCTGTATGGATATTCCATTCCCATAAACCTAATTCTCTGGCTTCCATTGCAGTTTCAGTTCTTAGGTGATGTTGAATGTATTTATCACGATTCGACTCTTTTTTAATCATCGCACCAATGGCGGTTATGGCTGTTTTCAGTAAGTTGATATCGGACTCAAGCCATTCCCGCTCAAAAGTGCAATCGTCAAACCCGACGAATCCTGTTGGCATTCCTCCTATATAAATAGGAATTATTAACATCGAAATAATGTGTCGGCTTTCTAATAGGGATATTGATTGGGCGTCAGGATTATTTGAATTTATTATAAAATATGGGCCATTTTTTAATAATTCATTTTTAAATATATCCAACTCACAAATGGGAGTATTCCTCATTAGTGGGTTTAAGAGTTGCGATTCTGTTCCTTTTGACACCCATTCAATATCCATCCTGGCAAATGTTTTCTTCGTTTCATGGTCCTCGTGAATGTTAAACAGATAGCACCTGTCTGCGCCAACTGTTTCGCCGAGAATATCTATTGCCTGCTGAAGACCGGTGCGAGTATTTTCATTAATAAGTAATGCTTGTGTTGCTAATGCAATTCCATTTAATATTTCACCGCTCTTTTTTTGAACACCAAGTAATTCCTTTTGATGAGTTATGTCATTAATAATAGTTACAATTTCGATTATATTTCCAAGCGTATCAATCGTTGCGGTATGTTCCCATCGCTGCCATCTCCATCCAATATTAGTTAAGGTTCTGTACTCATTTACGGTTTTATAGGGAGCGTATCTAAGCCCTTCAAATGTAGTAAGAGAAAGTTGAATATCATCAGGATGAACCGGTGGATTAAAACAGGTACCCAACAGGTGACTTTTCTTTTTATTGAAACAAGAACAATAGGCTTCATTCACATATTTCAGCCTGCCATCAGCATCAATTACTGTTACCAGATAATTCTCCGATTCCAGGTGGCAATCGGACAAAATGCTCTGATAAAAGCATGTGAAATTCTTTGTATTTTTCGTTCCGGACATAAAAAATCTTTTTTTATAAAGTCAATTAATAGAAAAGTTATCTCTTAACTCATCTTACGCAAAAACATATTTCCTAACTTAATAACCCCGACTTTTAAGTCGGGGAGGAAATAAAAAAATGCACTTTGCTTCAGCCAAATAGGCTAAGCATTGGGCTAAAGCCGGTTCTCGTATGTGTTTTCCCCCGACTTAAAAGTCGGGGTTATTGTAAAAAAAACATACAATAATTGCTTTCATTGCTATGCTGCATAACATGAACTCTTAAGACAGAGAAACAGTTAAACAACACTATTCTACCGTGAACTATCACCGGCACGACGCACGATATATTGCGATTCTCAAAAATTATCACCACTCATCCGGCTATTAGTGGAAGTGATTCCATGCGCCGGGGAAAATGAAACTAAGTCCATTCGCAAACCAGAAAAATTCTGTTTATCACCCCGCATCTCAGAATCCCTTTGAAACAGAGGAGTATATTTAGCTTTAATGTATTTTAGTGAAACCAAAATTCTTTTACACTTAATACAAATAATGTTAAAATACTCAACCAAATAATGGCGAAAACAAAGTTGACCAGTTTCTTTTGCACTATGCAAGTGTCTAGGTGAATAACAGTACTAAAATTACACTCATAGAAAGCCCAAGCCATAAAATCAATTCTTTGATTTGAGCATTCTTATTGACAGAAGGTTCCGTCGACATCGAATGATGATCTGTGTTTGGAAAAGATTTAGACATTTTATAATTCTTTCGTTTAGATTAAGATTAATTATTCTTTAATTACTTGTTATATGTTTTTCGACAATAGCCCCGTCCGCCTGTGGAGGACGGGGTTATTAAATTTGGGAATATGTTTTTGCGAAACATACATCAACTATTATTTCAACAATGACATTTTGCGTGTAACAGTAGTTCCGGAAGCGTTGAGTGTGTAAAAATATACACCCGATGGCATAGCCGAAGCGTTCCATGTTAGTTCGTAAATGCCCGCTTCTTTATGTTCATTCTCCTGCAGAGTTGCAACAAGTCTTCCAAGGTTATTGTGTATTTTCACAGATACCATCCCTGCTTTATCCAAAGAATATTTTATTGTAGTTGTAGGGTTAAAAGGATTAGGATAATTACTTTCGACCGCAAATTTAGTTACAAAAGTTCCGGCTTCTATTGATTGTGAATATTCGAATTGACCGTCTGTGTCAATTTGTTTCAGGCGATAATAATACACCGCAGGTTTCGTTAATGAAGTATCCTTAAATAAATATTCTTTTGGCGAATTACATACGCCATTCCCGACAACAAAACCAATACTTACCCATCCTTTTTTGTCATTACTCCGTTCAATAGCAAAACCGCTATTGTTTTTTTCGGTTGCAGTTCTCCACTTTAAGTGTACACACTGCCCGGTAATTGCTGCAGTAAAAGCAGTTAGCTGAACCGGCAGCGCATTATTGTCGGATGAGGCCATGTAGAATGTGTTTGAAAGATTGGCTGTTGATAGAGCAGTTCTTGAAGCAGTAGGTGCTGAAGCTGTTCCTGTTCCTGTGACATGTGTTCCCGGTGCTATGCCGTTAGTAAGTGTGATAGCAAGTTTGGTAACATCAGAAATATAGGATGAGCCTACTGCGTCTCCGTGGAGTTGAATTGAAAATGGTGACCCTGTTCCGGCAAAACTGTTTGCCGTGCTTACTGCCCAATTCATATTGTGTCGGTGAGATAGCAATATCCCGCCATCGGTGAACACATCCGGTATAGTAAATTGTGTTGCTCCGCTAGCTGAATTAAATCCAACAGAAACAGTTCCGCCTGTAGTTACATCTCCTGAAACAAAAAAGCTTGCATCTTTCAACGCAGTTCCAAGAGGGAATCTGCCTGCCACATCTCCGCCTGCTATTGTTGATGCATCAAACCAGCGGGTAAGTGTACCGGTTCCGGTTATATAGCCGGTGGTATAAGAGAGAGTTCCTTTGGTTCCGGCAGTACTGCCGTTGCCCAAAGTAAGGTTAAAACTACCTAAGGCAATATTGCCCGCAGTCATTGTTAGAGTATTATTCACTCCGGTGCTTCCTGAAAGAGAAACTCCGGCGGTATCGTTAATCGTTAAATTATTAACAGTAACCGGAAGTCCGCTCCCTGTTACTTGAGGAGCAATTCCTTTATATTCATAGTTTGCCCCGCTATTGTATGCACGGGTAGTTGTCTGAATGGAACCTGTTGCACCGGAGGTCGTTATACCTGCTGTATTAGCGGTTCGCAAGGTGCCTCCTGATGATAGCGTGAATGTTCCCGCACCGGTTACCGTATTTGTGCCGCAATCAATAATGCCGCTAACTGTTAAAGCATTTGCTCCAACTGCCATGGTGCCCGCGGTTAAAGCCAGTGTTCCTGCCACGGTATTTGATGAGGTAAGTGTTACAATGCCTCCGCCAAATGTATTATTTAAAGTTAAATTATTCACGGTAGCGGGAAGTCCGGTACCGGTGGCTTGCGAAGCGGCAGTGCTGTTATAGGTATAATTAGCTGCAGTATTAAAATTACGGGCAACTGTTGTAAGGATGGAACCGGTTGCTGTTCCTAATGCCGATATTCCGACAGTATTAGCAGTTTGTAAAGTTCCACCGGCAGCCAAAGTAAATGTTCCTGCACCGGTTACGGTAAATGTACTTACCGCAAGAGTATTTCCTGTTGGTATTGTCAGTGTGCCTGTGATGGCAACATTGTTAGATAAAGCTACAACACCTGCTGTGTTCGCAAGTGTCATATTAACCGCGCCGGTTAATCCGCTACCTGTAACCTGATTTGCAGTACCATTGTAAGTATAATTTGCTGTAATAGGGAAAGTGCGTGCGACAGTCGTACGGATAGAACCGGTTGCTGTGGCAACTGCCAAGGTTATCCCAACAGTATTAGCAGTTTTTAATGTTGCACCGGCTCCTAAAGTAAATGTACTTGCTCCGGTGACTATATTTGTACCACAATCAATCGTGCCGTTAATCAACAAAGTAGTCGCCGGAGCAACTGCCAGGGTGCCAGCGGTTAGTGTTAGTGTTCCTGTCACTGTATTTGCGGCTGTCAGGGTAACAGTTCCTCCGCCAAATGTATTATTTATTGTTAAATTATTCACGGTGGTAGGTAACCCTGCACCGGTAGCCTGTGAAGCGGCAATACTATTGTATGTGTAATTTGCTGTAGTAGGAAAAGTACGGGCAACTGTTGTTTGTATAGAACCGGTTAAGGTAGCAATTGCAGCAGTTATTCCGGCTGTGTTAGCAGTTTGTAAAGTTCCTCCGGCAGATAAAGTAAATGTACCTGCACCGGTTACTAAAAATGTACTCACCGCAAGAGTATTTCCTGTTGGTATTGTCAGCGTTCCTGTGATGGCGACATTGTTAGACAAAGCAACAACACCTGCTGTATTTGCAAGTGTGATATTTAAGGCATTAGTAAGTCCGCTACCGGTAGACTGGTCAGCGGTTCCATTGTATGTATAATTTGCCGTTGCTGCGAAAGTACGGGTTGTAGTCTGAACAGAACCGTTTGCGCCTGAGGCAGTAATACCCGCCGTATTAGCGGTTAGTAATGTGCCACCGGC
>CAIWTC010000514.1 GCA_903915485.1 uncultured Ignavibacteriales bacterium
TAAACAGGTTCATTTCTTAACGAAGAACCGCCTGCTTCCAGAGCAGTTGCTGCGCCTCCGAGCTGAGTTGCTGTTGAAGGTGATGAAGAATACTGACTCATCGAATAAACTTTTCCTGTCAGTACCGGAGCCGTGAGTGCATTCTTAAGTGTATAGACCACACAATAATTTGCACTTCCGCTGTTCACCTGAAGAAAATAATATTCATTAGGAACTGTAGTATACATTCTTGTAGGACGAATGCCGAAAATTTTGCTCGATAAACTCTGCGGATATCTTATATCCCAAAAATCTGTGAAATCAACAGGACCTGCAGTGTTCGCGTAAAGTTGTGCTTTTGATACGATTCTGATTTTAGCATATTTTGATGAGCCGGGGAATGTCCATTGATTACCTGTGAAGTAAATCGCCTGGTCATCGTAACCAACACCCTCATAATCCAGCCAACTTGAATCAACTGTTGCTCCGTTAGCCATACATGGGAAGGCATAATTGTACCATGTTCCTAATGCGCTTGAGCCTTCAGAAACTGAAACTAATATGTTAGCACGCGCCGGTGCATCTTTTTGGTCAAGGAAAACAATTACCCATCTGTTGCTGATTTGATCATAAATAACTTTAGGGTCAAATGAGGAAACGCCAGAAACTACATTGCCAAACCAACCGTTGGCATCAATTGATTTCAAACGGTTCCCGTTTTTATCCCAGATGGCTATAGCAGAGTTAATAGTACCGATAATATGGTTGGGGCCCGCTGCGCAATATGCATCGGAAGGGATTGAGTTGTTTTGTGGCATTCCATTAAAACTTTTAAGTAGAATGTTATCGCCCGTCATTACATCCTGTCCGCCGACATTTTTGTCTTCAACATATTTAGTTTGAGGAACAACCGTTCCGGCAGGGAAGTCGATAAAAGAGTCTGGGGTCTCCAATTTTACTTTGTTATGCACAAGTTTTTCAGTAGTAACCGGGAGTGTGGACTTAAGAAAGGAATTTGTGCTCACAGTACTTCCTGAAGCAACTGTACCTTTTGCTGGTCCCTGATATAAGGACTGGGCAAAAGTGGTCAGTGAAAATATCACAACTAAAGATAAAAGTGTTTTTGTTTTCATGGTACCTACATTTATATTTAATAACACATTAAGCATTTAATTTAAAAAGAAATCACGAGAAATCAAATTTGATATCATAGATATTTTCGTTAAATAGAGTGAAAAATTAATCCGGGAAAGTTTCGGAAGCATTACAAATCGGAGAGGATTTATGCCGTAGAAAAGATTCCGCATCATTTTTGATTAAATTTCTTCGCCTCGTAGCCGCAATTGTATGTTTATTCACACTGATAAGCGATTCAAAGAATTACACGAAAATATTTTATTTCTTCAATATCAATGAATAATTATTCATCCTTATATTATGATATCCGCTATTATAAAACGAATTTGAAATTATTTTCAAAATACACTTCAAAATACTTACGATTTTTTTTACGATTGCGTATATTACATAGTTAATTATTTTTGAAAGGACAAATATGTTTTACGGAACCGGCACTGCTCTTTTGACGCCTTTTGATGAACAGCATGAAGTTGATTATGCGGCTCTGAAAAAGATTACTAAATATCAAGTCGAAAACAATGTCGAAATGCTTATCGTACTTGGAACTACAGGTGAATCTCCTGTTGTATCTATCGAAGAGCGTAAAAAAATTATTGAGACCGTTATGGAGTCGGCAGATGGTAAATCACAGATTATCATCGGAACCGGTACTAACGATACAAAAAAGACTGAGAAACTCAATCGTATGGCCGAAGATTTGAAAGCCGACGGAGTTTTGATTGTCAATCCGTATTATAATAAGAGTACCCAAAATGGAATCGTAGAACATTATAAATATTTGTCGGAGCGATGTACGCTTCCTGTCATTTTATACAATGTGCCTTCAAGGACAGGAATGAATGTTCTGCCGGATACAGTTTTAAGAATTCATCAGGAGTGTAAAAATGTTGTGGCAATCAAAGAAGCATCTGCTGATATTTCGCAGATAGCTAAATTATGTGCTGCAAAACCCGATACGCTAACAGTACTTTCAGGCAATGATGACCAAACTTTACCGATTATGTCGATAGGCGGTAAGGGAGTTATTTCGGTATTCTCAAATGTTTACCCCAAGGAAATGAAGGCAATTACTGATGCTGCGCTCGCGAATAATTTCGAAGAGGCTGCAAAACTTCATAATCATTATCTGGCAATGATGAATTTATTATTTATTGAGGCAAATCCGGCACCGCTTA
>CAIWTC010000515.1 GCA_903915485.1 uncultured Ignavibacteriales bacterium
CCCGAAAAATATTTCGACAAAGTTATTGAAGTAAACTTAAATGAACTTGAACCGTATCTGAACGGCCCATCTACTCCGGACAGAGCATGGAAAATTTCTGATATGAAAAAGGCTGTCATCAGCGAAGGATTCCCTGATACACTTAGTGTCGGATTAATCGGTAGCTGCACAAATTCAAGCTATGAAGATATTGACCGCTCAGCAAGTTTAGTTAGGCAGGCACTCGCAAAAGGCTTGAAGGCTAAAGCACAGTTTACAATTACTCCCGGTTCTGACCAAGTGTATGCAACAATCAAACGCGATGGACAATTAAAAGTTCTCGAAGAAATCGGCGGAGTTATTTTATCCAATGCATGCGGACCATGTATCGGAATGTGGAAAAGAATGGATATGCAGACCGGCATTAAAAATAGCATCGTTACATCATTTAACAGAAACTTTGCAAAAAGAAATGACGGCAACCCAGATACATTGGCATTTGTTGCAAGTCCTGAACTTACCACAGCGTTAGTTATTGCAGGTTCAATTTCTTTCAATCCTATGACAGACTATTTATTAAATGACAAAGGCGAAAAAGTTAAACTTGACCCGCCGGTTGGAGATGAATTACCTAAGGCCGGATTTGTTTCTGCTCCTGAGGGATTCATTGCACCCGCTGCCGATGGTTCATCCGTGACAGTAAAGGTAAGTCTCGAAAGCGCTAGACTTCAGTTACTAGAACCATTCACAAAATGGGACGGAAAAAATTACGAAGGACTTTCTGTACTTCTTAAAGCAAAAGGTAAATGTACAACTGACCATATCTCAATGGCAGGTCCATGGTTGAAATATCGCGGACACCTTGATAATATTTCAAACAATATGTTCATCGGCGCAACTAATGCATTCACCGGCGAAATCGGAAAAGTTAAAAATGTTTTCAGCGGTGAAGTAAAGTCTATTCCTGAAGTCGCAAGAGAATACAAAGCTCAGAACATTGGATGGATAGTTATCGGAGATGAAAATTACGGCGAAGGTTCAAGCCGTGAACACGCAGCACTGGAGCCAAGATTCTTAGGCGGTAAAGCAATTGTCGTAAAAAGTTTTGCCCGTATTCACGAAACCAATCTTAAGAAACAGGGAATGCTTCCGTTGACATTCGCTAACCCTGCTGATTATGATAAAGTTCTTGAAGATGATAAAGTTTCTATTCTTGGGTTGACTGAATTTGCAGAAGGTACGCAGTTGGCACTAGCAGTTACGCACAAAGATGGTTCATCGGAATCAATTGTGCTCAACCATACTTTTAACGATAGACAGATTGACTGGTTTAAGGCGGGAAGTGCATTAAACTTGATTGCACTCGGTTCATAAGTAGCGCAAATTAATTTATTTAGCTTTAGCCGTAACGAAGTAAGTTATGGCTAAAGCTTTTTTATTTTAAATTAGGGAAGTCTTGCTAAGGCTATGCGCAGAGGTAATTAGGTTACTGCAATTTCCATTTGATGGTACAGCCTATCGCGTATGTCTCGGGGACTGATACTGATTTGTTCTGCAAGGTCTCTTCAACCGCATCTTTTAAATATCTTGAAACAACTTTTTCAGGCTGTTTCCAATTATCATCTATTTTCCCGTAGTAAACAAGATTTCGCTTTTGGTCGAACAAAAATACTTCAGGTGTGTGCGATGCTCCGAATGCTTTTGCTGTTTCCTGAGATTCATCACGAAGGTAAGGGAAATTATATTTTTTAATCTTTGCACGGGTAATCATTCTTTCGAATGAATCTTCGGGGTGAGATGAATCATCATTTGAATTAACGGCAACAATCTGAACTCCGCGTTCCGAATAATTTCTTTGAAACTGTTTAATCCTGTCTTCATACGCATGGACATACGGGCAGTGATTGCAGGTGAATATAATAATCAAAAGTTTTTTATAGGCAAAGGAGGACAGTGAATAGACATTTCCGTCTGTTCCTGTTAAAGAAAAATCAGGTGTTTTAGTCCCGATTGGTATAGGTTGTCCTTTCATCAATAATCCTTTTTTGATTCAATTACTAAATATAAATATATTTTTATTCTTTTGCTGAATGATTTTGAGTCATTGAGAAAAGTTTTTGTAACTTTATGCATGCGATTTTGCTAAAATAACAAACTAAGTAAAGCACTAATTTACAGGTAACAGAATGAAAACACTCAAATTGTCCGCGCTGATTTTGTATTGCGCATTTGTACTTCATGCAGTAACTTTTGCTCAGGATGCCCCTAAACCTGATATAGTAAATGAAAGTTATGGTCAATATGAAATGAACAAGTTCGATATGTGGAAGGCTAAG
>CAIWTC010000516.1 GCA_903915485.1 uncultured Ignavibacteriales bacterium
AACAAAAGGCGATCCATAAAAGAATGAATCGCCTCAATTTCAGAACATCTGCATAAAGATTAAGGTTTATTTATACCCAACTTCTCAAGAAAAGAAATAATGTTATTATTAATATCATCATTTTCTTCTTTACTGAACTGACCGTGACCACCGCCTTTGATTGTCATAAATTTATGAACAACTCCTGCTTCTTCCAAAGTATTGGCAAGCGCAACAGATTGCTGATAATCAATCGTCGGGTCTTCGTTGCCATGGACAATAAATACCGGAGGACTGTCACTGCTGACATAAGTTATCGGGGAAATAGAACTCATGAATGCCGGGTTAATTATTTTATCCTTCACCCAAATTTTTAATGATTTTGTATCCCACTTTTCAGGGCGACGAAGGTCCGCACCGCCGTATTTATCGATAATAGCCATCACCTTAACGCCGTCAAAACCTTTGCAGTTCTTATCAAATACATGGTTGTTGCCAAGCAATCCGGTTATTAGTGCAAGATGTCCGCCGGAAGAATTACCCATGATTACAATTTTGTTGGGGTCAACATTTAATTCTTTTGCGTTCTTGATAAGATAAATCAAAGCGCATCGTACATCCTCGATTGCACCGGGAGCGCGCGCCTGCTCAGCAAGCCTGTATTCAACATTGGCAACCGCATAGCCCTTATTGAAGAAAACATCAAACTCATAATGAGACTCTTTTACGCCGTGATACCATCCGCCACCATGAACATCAATGAGGAGTGGGACAGGCCCTTTAGCATCCGTCGGTTGATACAAATCCAGAGTTCCCTTCCAATCATCCACAACATTATAAATGACATTAAATTTCGCACTATAGTTTGCAGGAACTTTTACGGGAGGATATTCGGTCTGTGTTTCCTGCGCAAAAGCAGTAGCACATAAAAGCATAAATAAAAGAGGCAGTAATTTTTTCATGATAGCTTCTGAATAAATGTTAAAAATATATTAGTCAATTTAGTAAATACAACTATGCTTTCCGAAAAGTATTTAAGTACTGTTAGTGAAGTGTGTGTAAAATTTGAGAAATAAAAAAAGCTGCCATAACAGCAGCTCTTTCAATATTTCAGTGGAGGTGGAGGGAGTCGAACCCTCGTCCGAAGTTATGATCCGAAGGACCTCTACAAGCGTAGTTTATCTTTTAATTTCATCTTAGAAAACTCCGACAAACAGGATTATTCTAAGACTATCAGGTCAAAAGTTTCATCTCCTCTACCCTAATCTCGATTCGACTATCGCAACTGAACGGCGCGCATTCTTAGATCATTGCGAGAATATAAGATGCACGGCTGCTATATTATTAAGCAGCTAGGGCGTAATTAGATTCGCCAGTTATATTTTTTTCCGAAATTTTATCGTTGTTTCGGGGAACACGGCTTGCATTCCTACGCTTCTCTAACCCCGTCGAAGCCAATTTCACCCCCTTATTTTTTCCAAAGAGAGTCGGCTATACCGGAACTAAAGTTTTCAAATCTTGCTGCCACGAACAACAAGTCTGAAATTCTATTTACAAATATAAGCAAATCCGCGTTGATTTGTTCGCTCTTTTTAAGGGCAACAATTTTTCTCTCTGCCCTGCGGCACACGGTTCTTGCTAAATGAAGCAGACTGGCGGCTTTGTTTCCGCCCGGTAGTATAAAATTTTTCAGTTCGGGGAGTTGACTTTCCATGCTGTCAATCGCCTTTTCAATCACCAAAACTGCATCCGGCTGAATTCTGCTGCCATTTTTTGAATCAAACTTAGATTCCATCGGAGCAGCAACATCGGCACCGGCAAGAAATAAGGTGTTCTGAAGCCAAAGCAAAGTTTCTTTCGTTTGGGAAGTTATGTTTTCGCAAAGAACCAAGCCAAGAACTGAATTGAGTTCATCAATCGTTCCGAAGGCCTCAAGCCTTAAATCATCTTTTGATACGCGTCTTCCGCCGAACAGTGAGGATTCACCCTCATCTCCATTACGAGTATAAATTTTCATAAATTTCCAATTTTGCGAAGATAAGTTTCCACTTCTCTATTGCCATCAAGCACAAAATAAGTTTCTTCTTCTTCAGTTTCAAGTTTTGATTTACGGATATAACCGAGACCAATCATCGAGGAAGATTCCGGACTGTTTGCTGCACTTGTTACAACTCCAATTTCATTTCGCTCAGCATCATACACAGTCAACACACCATCAAATGCAATTCTCTCCTTAAAAACAAAACCGACAAGCGACTTCTGGACTTTATGGTATGTATCAAGTCGGGCGATTACTTCCTGCCCAATGTAGCAACCTTTTTTAAAATCAACTTCACCTATCAGCCCCGCCTCTATTGGGTTAAATTGATTTGAAAGTTCTTTGGGTCCAACCAATCCTTCTTCAATTCTAAATCGTTCGTAAGCTTCTTCGCCGATAAAACTGAAATCCAAAATTGATTTTGACTCATACAACTGCGTGCAGATTGCCCGCACACCTGAGGCTTCACCGAACAAAATATATTTGTACTTATTATTCTGTTCATGAATTTTCAGGAAATGCACTATATGCGAATCACACAATACTGTGTATATTTTATTTTCTTCAATTTTCTTAGCAGCATCGCCGAACAGTAAAATCATAAGCGACTCAGCCTGATGACTATGAACTTCAATTACAAACTGTTGCCCGTATAAAGACTTAACCTTAACATCATCCATTATGATATACTTGTTCAGCCAAAAACTAAGCAGTTCTTCAGTACCTTCATTGCCGAAAAGTATAATCTGGTCCTGAAGTCTCGCAAGCACCACCCGCTCCAATATCCGGCCTTTATCGTTGGTGAATATGGTACGGACTGCCTGATTAATTTCTAAATTCTTTACACTGTTCGTGGAAATGCGGTGCAGAAAGTCCTGCGCATCTTTGCCGCTGACAGATAATATAGTCGAATAAGAGACATCTCTGGCACCTACTCCTGTGGAAAGAATCTCATATTCCTCCGTAACCGAAGTAAATACTTTGATTTTATCCTCAGATTCACTTAATTGCAAATTCTTTTCGAGGGCACTTAGTGCCTGTAACATTATTGATTTTCGGGACATTCGTTCTTAATTTATTTGGTATAATATTTGATATAAAATATATAAAATTTTTAGCCTCTCTGCAAAGCTTTTGTGCCGAAATATTAATCTTTTGTCTTTTTCTTTCATACATATCTTCTTAATTTTGTTTAATGACTAATTCTAACTACACAAAAATAAGTTCTATCACAATTGCCCGTGATGAGGAAAAGAACATTCTAAGATGCATAAAGAGTCTTGAGGGTGCTGTTGACGAGATAATCGTGCTTATTGACAGCAGGACAACGGATAAAACTTCGGCACTTCTTTCGAATTCAGGCTCAGTTACGCATAAAATTGTCGAATGGGCAGGATTCAGCGAAACCAAAAAACAGGCTTTGGCAATGACTTCAAACGATTGGGTCTTTTGGATTGATGCTGATGAGGAACTTACCCCCGAACTTAGAGAAGAAATCATTAAACTTAAAAACGATAATATCTCCGGCTTTGCATCATATTCCATTCCTCGAAGGGCAAACTTCCTCGGCAGATGGATTTACAACAGCGGCTGGTACCCCGGAAGAGTTACCCGGATTTTCAATAAAACCGCAGTTGACATCAGTTCGAATTCGGTCCACGAACACCTTATGACCTCAGGCGCATCAGGGCAGCTTGTGAGCGACTTAAATCACTACACCGACCCTAACATCGACCATTACTTCCGGAAGTTCAACAACTACACTTCACTCGCCTCTGCAGAACTTATAGCGAAGAATAAAAAATTCCGCATAACCGATATTATCATCCGCCCGATATTTATGTTTATTAAAATGTATATATTAAAACAAGGTTTTTTAGACGGACTGCAAGGATTTATTTTAGCAGTCTATTCATCACTATATGTATTCACAAAGTATGCGAAACTTTGGGAACAACACTTTATGAAAGAGAATCATGATACCTGAAAATGAAAAACAATCACTATTCTTACAATTAATATTTCAGCATCAGCAGCTTGCTATGATGGGGATGGGTCAAATGGAAAACCCCATGTCTAACGCAAAAGAGGTTAACCTTGAATATGCGAAAGTTGCGATTGACACAATTGAAGTGTTAAAAGAAAAAACAAAGGGCAATCTTTCTGAATACGAAGAGAAATTTTTAGAATCAATTCTCTCGCAAGTTCAGGTTAAGTTTGTTGAAGTTTCAAACAACGCTCCCAAAAGCTGATAAGAACTGGATTAAATGATAGCCGGAATAATTGGTAACACTAACAAATTAAAAGGCAATGAAGTAATTCTTGAACTGCTTCTGAACCTCAAGATTGCAGGCATAGATTATATGCTCTGCGATTCGCTGTTTCAGTTAATGCAGGACAACGGAACTATCCCCCCTTCTGACATTCGTTTCTCCAATCTTGATGATATCGGAAACGCAAGCGACTTTATTATTTCTGCCGGCGGGGACGGAACATTTCTTTCAAGCGCAATAACAGCATACAAGTATAACAAACCGATTGTCGGCGTTAACCTTGGCAAACTTGGTTTCCTTGCGGAGATTGATATTAGTCAGCTTAAGGAATTTATCGATAACCTCAAGCACGGTCGCTATTCTATCGACGAAAGAATGGTATTGAACGGCTTCATTGACGGTAACTCTGATTTTTCAATGACTGCATTTAATGATATCGTTATTGATAAAGGCAGTTGGCCTAAGATGATTGAGCTAACACTTTTCATTGATGATGTATATGCAACAACTTTTTCGGCGGACGGACTAATCATCTCTACTCCGTCAGGTTCCACAGGATACTCGCTTTCTGTCGGCGGCCCTATCATTACACCCGATGCAGATGTAATTGCTTTAAGTCCAATTTCTGCGCATAGTTTAACAGTCAGTCCGCTTGTTCTTGACAGGAATAAAAAAATAAAAATAAAAATTTCATCTCATCATAACTTTGTTCAACTTAATAATGACGGGCAAAAAGTTTTTGAGTTCACTCCCCCGATTACCGTCAACATTCAAAAAGATGAAAAGCCGTTAAAGATATTACGGACGATTGCGACTGATTATTTTGAAGTTTTAAGGAGTAAATTATTCTGGGGTGTTGATATCAGGAACATGAAAGGATATTAAGTAATCATTATGAAATACTTTGCCATAATTTCCATGCTATTTTTTTTGAACGCCTGCTCAAGCATCCCCACAGATAAAAACGGAAAGCCTATATTAATCGGACATTTTGAAAAAACCGCATTCACCGATACTTCATACAGTTGGTGGTGGAATTCCGAATATGGGATGTACACTGTTGATACTGTATCTTTAGCAAATATTAAAGCGCCTCTCAGCCCCCTCTTAATAAAGATTGTGCTGGGAACTTGGTGCAGCGACAGCCGCCGCGAAGTTCCGCGCTTTACAAAGATGATGGAGCACTTAAAGATTGATTTCAAGAATATTTCATATATCTGCGTTAACAGAAACAAAGAAACCGAGGTTAAAAAAGAATTAAGTGCATTGAAAATTGAGAAAGTCCCAACATTTATTTTCTATAAAGACGGCACCGAAATAGGAAGAATAATTGAATCACCAACGGAAAGTCTGGAAAAAGATTTTGCAAAAATTATCTTAAAATAGTTTTTGGAAGTAATAATTTGCTAACTGAAAGTCGATTCGTTGAATCGGCTTTTTTTATGTCCGCTACTTTTGTAGGTCGATTCTCTGACTCGACCATTCTACGAGCAGCGTTAGTGTTTAAATTTGTTGGGAGGTTGAAAATATGGCAAGTGACGAAACTGAGTTTCGTCCTGCAAATAAGAAATCAGTCTTAAATATCGCCCTGCACAGGCCTTAGCACTATCTCTTCAAGTACTGCAGTGTTTTTATTTTTATAATTCTCAACAATAATTTTAGCTATATCTTCTGCCTTCATCATCCGCTCACTGTATTTCTCAAGCGCCTTTTCATTCCAAATGGGGGTG
>CAIWTC010000517.1 GCA_903915485.1 uncultured Ignavibacteriales bacterium
ACCGACAAGAAGTAAATCAATTCCGCTTTGGTCGAGGAGGGTTGCTGTTATAAAGTCGTATGCTGTAAGCGCAGAAATCTTGACACCCTTCTGTTTCATAAGCATGAAAGTTTTAGTTGTCACTTTTCGAAAATGGGTTCCTGTACTCATTTTATATTACCTCATTTAATAGAAGACTTTGCGAAGGAAATGCGGGAGAAGTTTCTTCAAATTGTGTTTTGAATATTTCTTCGAATCCACGCTTTATAGAGTTTTCCAGACGGGGAAAATTAATTTGTTCATTTAATATTGATTTCAAGTCAATAGTTTTTTCTTCGATTTCATTTTTGAATGCGTTAAGAGTTTCTGAATCTGACTTCATCAGCTTTGTGATTTCTTTATGAAGCGGGCCGCAAAGAATTGAACCATGCTGCAAAACAACACTGCCGATTTTCTTTTGTGCCGAGCCGATAAGTTTTTTTGAATTAAACTTCAATTCATTCTTTGCAGAATTTGAAAAACATGCAAAACTATTTTTAGCTGAATATATTTCTCGGAAATCAGGTTGAGAAGTTTCCATCTCTGCATGCGTCAGGCGGTTGTCATAAATAGAAAGACCTTTTAGCAAGGCTTCATTTATTATTCCATACACGAATTGCGGGGAAAAGGTCGGATTAACATGACAGGTAACAGAATATGTCAGTTCCTCAGCGTGAAGAATTGCGCGACCACCAGAAGGGCGGCGGACTACTTCATACCCGAAACTGTTTACTGCCTCGAGGTCGATATCAGACTCAGTCTGATTTGCGCCTAATGACAGACAGTAGGGAGTCCATGTATAGAAACGCAAGTACATTTCATCGGGTGCACAGTGTGCCGCTAATTCAAGGTCATAGTCCATGTTAAATTTACCGGTGTTTGCCCCGGTGTTAATGAAATAATATTTCATTTACCTGCTATGCCGCGTTTGCTTTGTGCCAAGAAATCCATGATGATGTTTGCATGCTTGTCGTTTGCGTATTCTGCTGCGATGATTGCTTTAGCCTGACTAACATTGTGCGACTTGCTGTAAAGGATATTGTAAACTTTCTTTATTGTTTCAACTTCTGTTCCGGTGAATCCGCGTCTTCTTAATCCAATAATATTTAATCCTTCGTAGCGCAATGGTTCGCCTGCAGCGAGTATGAATGGGGGGACATCCTGACTGATTCTGCATCCTCCGCCTATCATTGCCTGTCTGCCAATAATAGTAAACTGATGCACTGCGCTTACTCCGCCGATGATTGTATAATCATCAATGTGAACATGTCCACCGAGCTGCACTGCATTTGCGAGAATTACATTATCGCCGACGCGGCAGTCATGCGCAACATGCGCGTATGCCATAAGCAGTACATTTTTACCGATTACAGTTTTCATCGTTGCAGATGTACCTCTGTGCACGGTTACGAATTCATGAATAGTTGTGTTGTCATCGATGAAAACTTCCGAAGGTTCATTTGCATATTTCAAATCCTGCGGTTGATGCGATATCGATGCAGATTGAAATACTCTGACATTCTTCCCGATATGCGCGCCGTTATAGATGCATGCATTAGGTCCGATGTATGAGCCTTCGCCTATTATTACATTGTCTTCGATGTATGCGTGAGGTGCGATTTCAACATTATCTGAAATTTGTGCCTTTGCACTTACGCATGCTGTTGGGTGCTGCTTAATCATTGGTGTCTCTCAAATATTATTTATTCTGCTTTGTCTCTGTCAACAATCGCCGCCATGAATTCTGCCTCTGTTACAAGTACATCATCGACGAATGCTTTCCCTGACATCACGCAGTAGCGCGACTTCTTGGTAATCATTTCAAGCTCCATAACTAACTGGCATCCCGGGAAAACAGGCTTACGGAATTTTGCATTGTTAATCTGCATGAAGTAAACAAGTTTGTCTTCGGGATTAGGAACCGCGTTAAGTAAAAGTATTCCGCCGGTCTGTGCCATTGCTTCGATGATAAGTACTCCGGGCATAATCGGATGTCCCGGGAAGTGACCTTCAAAGAATGGTTCGTTGACTGTTACTGATTTTACTCCGACAACTTTTTTATCCAATTCGAGAGAGGTGATTTTATCAACCAAGAGGAATGGATAACGGTGCGGAAGAATTTTCTTTATCGCGTTGATGTCGAAGACAACTCCCTGCGATTTTACATGCTGGAATTTCTTTACAAGTTTTTTCTGCTGATACATTTTGCGGACGAGCTTTGCGAACTCTACATTAGCCGCATGTCCGGGACGCGCTGCTAGTACCTGCGCCTTGATAGGCACACCGATTAATGCAAGGTCGCCCATCATATCAAGTAGTTTATGGCGGGCAGGTTCATTTTTGAAACGAAGTTGTTTGTTGTTTAGTATTCCGTTTTCACCGAGTACAACGCTCTGCTGTATGCCGAGCTTTACCTGTAAATCAGCAAGTTCCGCTTCGTTTAAGTTCTTATCGATTATTACGATTGCGTTGTCGATGTCACCGCCTTTTATCAAACCTAATTTAGAAAGGTGTTCAACTTCACTTAAGAAGCAGAATGTGCGGGCGGGTGCGAACTCGGTTATAAATTCTTTTTCGAGATTGAATAATCCGGTGTGCTGACTTCCGAGCGCGGGGTTCTGATAGTCAACAAGAATTGTAAGCCGGTAGTCATCAAGAGGAAGTGCAACGATGTCGATTTGCTTTTCCTCGTTGTGATACATCACGGTTTCATCAATGATGAGATAATCTCTCGGTTCGGTCTGCTGAACGAATTCAGCTTTGAGGAGTGTATCAACATAAGGTGATGCACTGCCGTCGCCGATAGGAGGTTCAATACCATTCAACTCAATGATGATGTTGTCGATTTTAAGTCCGGCAACTGCGGCAAGCACATGCTCAACGGTGTGCACTTTTGCTTCACCGATTGCAAGGGTTGTTCCGCGTGACACATCTACGACATAATCGCAGAGTGCGGGAATTTCAGGACTTCCGCCAAGGTCAGTTCTGATGAACCGAATCCCGTAATTCTCAGGAGCAGGCTTAAAGGTCATTGTGCAATGTGCTCCTGTGTGGAGGCCTATTCCGGAAATTGAAACCGGATGCTTAATTGTGTGCTGTAATTCTAACATTCATATCTCATTTGTGACGAACAAAAACTAATTTTACTTAACCTATAAAAATACTGATAAGTCTGCTAATCACAAAAAGTTATGAGAAGAGATTTTGGGGCAAACTTTACAGAAATAGCTTAAATGAAGTATACGGCGAACAATGAAAAATCTTATAATTACCAAATTGCTTGTCATTCCCAAACCCGATTCGAAATAATTATTTAATATCGGGTGTTGGGAATCCATTTTATCTGTCGGTCAAACTGTGCTGGGTGAATAATCTTTGGATTGGCATTGCTTGGATTCCCGCTCTCCGGCTATATATAACTTCTTAACCGGAGTCGGGAAT
>CAIWTC010000518.1 GCA_903915485.1 uncultured Ignavibacteriales bacterium
CCTATATACTCTTGTATATCATTCCAACTTACTTGCTCTACTGGGCGGTTCGCTCCTTTGAAATTGCTTGGGTTGCTTCCCATTACTGCTTCCCACTCTTTCTGCGTTACTTCATATTTCCCAATGTAAAAATCGCTTACTGTTACTGAGTGGATTGGCTTTTCACTATCGTATTCGTTGCTTCCCATTTGAAATGTTCCGCCTTTTACTAAGACCATTTGAGGAAGAGTAATGGGTTTAGCTTCTTCATTAACAATATCCCCTTTTGTTTTACTACCTGGACCTAAAGCATAAATAATACCGAATACTAACATTAGTAAACATACTAATTTAATAACATCCGATTTATCAAAACTAAATTTTATATTGTTTGACGATATAATTTTTTGATCAGTTCTAATATTCTTCGGTAGAGTAGAACTTGATTTTTGCTCATGTTGAACCTTATCTACCTTGATTAATTGTTCGGTATTAACATTCATCGGCGAAGCAGATATTGCTTTATGCTCTTGTTGAACCTTATCAACCTTAATTAATTTTTCAAATTCCTCAACCGATTGAATCCTCTCCTCCTGCTTTTTCTCAGTAGCGTGTTTAACTATGTCAACATACTTTTCAGGTATATAAGGATAATGGTCGCGCGGGTCAGGAAGAGGTTCGTTGATGATTCTGTTCATCATTTCAAAATCGCTTGTGTCCTTGTCGTACTTAAACGGCAGTTTGCCTGCAAGCATTTCATACAGGGTTATTCCCAAACTGTATATGTCGCTGCGGTTATCCACGCCCTTGCCTATAACCTGTTCGGGACTCATATAACTAAGCGTTCCCATTTTTGTTCCGGTGCGTGTAAATTTACCGCCGTCATCAGCCTTTGCTATTCCAAAATCGGTTATCTTAATTTTTCCGTCAGGGGTTACCAGGATATTGCTGGGTTTCAAATCCCTGTGGATTACTCCCTGCTCATGCGCGTGGCGCATGCCCGCAAGAATTTGCGAGAACATCGGTATTGCTTTTTCAGATACTATCGGTCCGACTTCCTGACCTATAATTCTTGAAAGAGGTTTGCCGTCGACATAATCCATAACAAAATACAACCCGCCCTCAAACTCGAAGAAGTCATGTACCTTAACAATATTGGGATGATTTAACTTGTTTAATATCTGCGCTTCATTTTCAAAGCGTTTGCGGAACTCAGGGTCAGTGCAATATTGTATGTGAAGTGATTTGATTGCAAAAATGCCCCCGTTAAAAGTATGCCGGACTTTGAACACCTGACCCATCCCGCCAATGCCCAGAGTATCCAAAACCTCGTATGAATTAATTTTCTTTACCGCCATGGTTTCCCTTGAAATATCATTATCAATTATTGCCTGAGATTATTTTCATTTCTGTAATCATAGCTAAAATTACAAAAAATAAACATTGGTTTCAAGAAATATTTCACGGGGAGAATGGAATTCATCCGGCAGAGTTGTCATTCTCCATCACATGCCAAGAGCATGGATTCCCGCATCCGCGGGAATGACAACTTCACTTGGACTTACACTTATAAAGGCAAAACCACTCCAAATTGTCATTCCCAACCCGACGGTTCTCCGGCGGGATTGGGAATCCACTTACGCTAATTAAGGCACCACATTAATCACCCAATCACTCTCCAAATGCATGGATTCCCGCATCCGCGGGAAAGACAACTTCACTTGGACTTACACTCATATATTCAAAACCACACTAACATGTCATTCCCAGTTCCAATTCCGTGAATGTTGCACCAGTCATCCTTCCCATTAACACCCCGATTCATCGGGGTGAGTTTCAGTAAAAATACTTATATAAACTGTTTCAACAGTTTTACAACCTTTTAACAATGTGAAGTCATGCACAACAGGTAATTTAGCTGCAGTAGAATATTTCCCGGAACATTCTTAAACCGTTAAAACGGTTTCATTATTCTTAGAAGGATTGTCCTTAGCACCCCGATAAATCGGGGTGTTAATGTGAAGGGTTATTCTTGTAACGCCCATATTTCCTCGAACATAGATTCCCGCATCCGCAAGAATGACAAACTCACATAGATAGGCTTTCATAAACATTAACACACTCCATAATGTCATTCCCAACCCGACGGTTCTCCGGCGGGATTGGGAATCCACTCATGCTAATTAAGGTACAACATTAATCACCCCATCACTCTCCAAACGCATGGATTCCCGCCTTCGCGGGAATGACACTTACCATTTGCCACTCACAACCTACCATTTACAATTCCCCCCGCAATTTACCATTCACAATTCACAATTAATTTCCCTATTTTTGTGAAACGAAATTTCATCATCAATAAATAAACAAGTGAACAAGTTATCTTATAAAACTATAGTGTCGGAATCAGAAGCAACCGTGAAAGAAAAAGGTTCTTCATTCATCGCTATGGCTTTTCCGGTTAATTCACTTGCCGCGTTTGAATCGCTCTACGGCAAAATCAAAAAGCAGTATCACGATGCATCGCATCATTGCTACGCCCTTAAACTTGCTGATGACTTTGAAAAGTTTTCTGATAACGGTGAACCGAGCGGAACTGCGGGCGTCCGAATCATGAATGTACTAAATCACTATGACCTCTACGACACCGCCATCATCGTAACGCGGTACTTCGGAGGAACAAAACTCGGTGTCGGTCCGCTTGGAGTTGCATACAGCGAAGCCGCAATGTCTTGTCTTTCGCATGCGCAAATAATAGAGAAACATTCCTTTACTCCCCTTACCATCACAACCAGCTTTGAATTTACCAACCCCGTGTACCGGTTGTTTGCAGATTATTCCGTAAAGATAGAATCCACAAAGTTTGAACCCGATGTAGTGTACTCAGTACTTCTTCCAACGGCATCAACGCAAGACTTCCTGAAAGCTTTTGAAGAGAATCTGCGCGGTAAAGGGAAAATTACCGTCTCAGAAAGGCCTGTTTATAAATGACAGCATCTCAATCACTCAGCAAG
>CAIWTC010000519.1 GCA_903915485.1 uncultured Ignavibacteriales bacterium
AATTGCGGAGCAGTCGATGTGTGGCATGGCTGCAGGATTGGCTTTAGCAGGCAAAAGGCCTGTAATTCATGGACTTGCCACCTTCCTAACCATGCGTTCGTTTGAATTTATAAGAACGGATATTGGAATACCTAATCTTCCAGTGAAGATTGTGGGGTCTATAACCGGAGTTCTTTCCGAGGCAAATGGACCGACACATCAGGCGTTAGAGGATATTTCTTTAATGCGGGGCATCCCCAATATGAAAGTTTTTGCTCCCGCCGATGAGCAGGATTTGGTTCTTGGACTTCCTGCTATTCTAGCTGACAATTCTCCATGGTATATTAGATACATCAATTTCCCTTCAGTTATTGCGGAACACCAGCCTTTTGAGATTGGGAAATGTGAGCAAGTTATTAAGGGTGATGAAATTTTGGTGCTGACTTACGGCGCACTTTTTCGTGAGTGCTATGGGGCGGTAAACAAGATGAGGGAGCAGGGTATTCATGCCGGATTGGTTAATGTAAGAACACTTAAGCCTCTGGATAAAGATATTCTGAAGCTGATTTCAAAAGCTAAGTTAACAGTTACTGTTGAAGATCATTTTCTTACGGGTGGATTGTTCAGCGCACTATCTGAAATGATGGTGATGAATTCATTAAGTGCTAAAGTCGTGCCGATAGCATTCGATGAAAAATGGTTCAAACCTGCACTTTTAAACGATGTGTTGGAGTACGAAAAACTTAACGCTGATTCATTGGTTGAAAGAATTCTAGCGATTAAAAAATCTGTATAATTTTAGCTCGTTAATACTATTCAAAAGAAATAACTGAAATCTTTTCTTCGTTTATCCAGTCGCTTTTGCAGAGTTTCTGGAAATTGATTTTTCCTGTAATAAAGTTTTGCGATTTAGACTGATAATGCTCATCAACTTCTTCAAAATCATTTTGAATGAATGAAAATTCATCAGGGAAACTGACAAAAACTTTTAGCAGGAAATCTTTCGTGATATTCAGTTTTGTGTTCTGATGAATCTTTTTGTATTCATATCTGTAATCATAACTTAAAGCAGATATATCGCTGAGAACTGCTGAGGCTGTTGGGTAGGCGCCTGCGCCTTTACCGCTGAAAAATTGCTTATCTGCAAATGCACCTTCAATCTCAACACCATTAAACACATCATCTATCTGAAAAAGTCTGTCTTCGTTATTTACAAACTGCGGCATTACATAAGTCGAAATCGAATCATCACCCCTTTTCTTTGCTGATGCAACTAATTTTATTTTTAGTCCTTTTTCTTTAGCATACCTTGTATCAAGGGGGTTAATTCGCTGAATTCCAAGGTGGAAAATATCATTCAACGGGCTTGCAAGACCAAACGCATGAACCAGAAAAATACTAAGCTTGTTCTTGGCATCCCATCCTTCAACATCAAGTTTAGGGTCGCTCTCAGCATATCCAAGCGACTGTGCTTGACTTAATGCAGTATCGTAACTAAGGTTATTTGCGAACATTTGAGTTAAAATAAAATTTGTAGAGCCGTTAATAATTCCACGCAGTGATTTAAGCAGGTCGTTATCGTAGTATTCTTCCAGGTTTCTGACCACCGGTATACTTGCGCAACAGGCTGCTTCATACAGAAAAGGTAAGTCGGCTTTCTTCTGAAGTTCCAACAGTTCAGAAAAATGTTCTGCTATCATTTTTTTATTTGCACTGACAACTGCTTTGCCATTTAGCAGAGCTGATTTTGTTATTTCAAAAGCGGCATCGGCATCATCAATTAATTCCACAATCACATTTATGTCGGGATTGTTGAGTAATTCATCCTTATCAAAAGTGAAATATTCAGCAGGAATAGGTCGTGGTTTTCCCTTATGCTTAACACATATTTTTGCTATATCAGCATGAAGTCCCGGGGTGGAGTGCAAAACATCATAGAGTCCTTTGCCGACAACACCAAAACCAAAGAGGCCTATTTTTAGTAATTTTCTATTCATAAAATT